>JAOQAF010000084.1 GCA_025963735.1 Bacteroidota bacterium | reverse complement strand
GACATATCCGGTACTTTGTTTTGCGAATAAAATGTTTCCGCTTGTCGGAATTTTTATAGTGTTGGTTGAACTTTGTTTTATTTCAATTCCTTTTAAAATAATTCGTGGAAGCGTTAAAACTTCCAGGTCATATTTTCCAACTATATACTTTTCGGTTTTGCCAAAGTCATGAACGTTTAACGTTTTCATTTCATTGCCTTTTCGGATAATAGTGGTAGGATAATACTTGCTTAAAGGGCCTTCAAGGTCGAGATGTAAAAAGCCCTGCGGGGCGTCTAAAGGAATAGTATTGTGTTTGCCCTTAATAATGGAAATGTTCTTTTTTTCCTGTGGCGGTATGGTGTGAACGGTTAGATCATATTTAATGTCCGGATCAAGAACCAACGTGTCGGGGTTCCCCCGATGATTAATTGTGTGTAAATAATTATACTTTACCTTAAAAGTTCCGGCTTCGTAAAAAGTCATGTCAACATCTGTTTCAGAGGGTTTTTTATAAATGTCTAAAAGATCTACCTGAACTGTTGTCTGCGAAAGGGCTTCGGTTAACACAAGCTTAAGAACATCTTTAAAATTTGCTTCGTTGCTCACATCATAATATTTTCCCATGCAGCCGAAAACGTCTGCAAACTTCACATCCAGTCCAACACCAATTACAAAAGGACGAAGAAAAATTCCTTTTTTCTGGAGTTCCAGACTTACCTTGCATGGATCGCCATTGCATTCTTCAATGCCGTCTGTAATTAACACAACAATGTTTCTGCAATTGCTGCAGGGGGTAAAATCTGCCGCGCATTCGCCTAAGGAATAGGCAATAGGCGTGGTGCCCAGTGGTTCCAGTTTATTAATGCGTTGTTTGATTTTTAAATAATTTGTTTTCGCATCTGCAAAGGGCACTTCCAGTTTACTGTCTTTGCAATTACGTTCCGGTTTAAAAAAAGTGGTATGTCCGTAGCACCGCAATGCAAGCTGAAGATCAGGAATGTTTCTGAGACTGTCGAGAAACTCAGACATCACTTTTTTAGCAACTTCAATTTTAATATTACTATTCCATGGAGCGTACATGCTATAGGAATCATCAAAAATAAAAAGAAGGCGGTTGGTTACCTGTGAGGAACAAATTAAAAATGAAAAATTGAGAATGAAAAATAGAAGGGCGGTATGAATTTTTGTATTCAATTCTTAATTTATTTTATAATACTAATAATCACCTTCGGTTACAAGAAGCTGGTCGAGAGCTAAATTCAGCTGCTCGTCGTTTGGTGCAGAGCCGTGCCATTTATGTGTTCCCATCATATAATCCACTCCAAAGCCCATATCGGTTTTCATTAATATCATAATTGGTTTTCCTTTTCCTACAAAGGTTTTCGCTTCATTAAGAGAAGCAATTACTTTTTCAAGATCATTACCATGATTGTTTTCAAGCACGTGCCAGCCAAAAGCTTCAAACTTTTCTTTTAAGTTGCCCAGCGGAAGCACGTTATCGGTATCCCCGTCAATCTGTCTGCCATTATAATCTACCGTTGAAATGATATTATCCACCTTATTACCCGCAGCATACATGGCGGCTTCCCAAATCTGTCCTTCCTGCAATTCGCCATCGCCATGCAGAGAATAAACAATTGAAGAATCGTTATTTAGTTTTTTACTTAACGCTGCGCCAATGGCAACACTCAGGCCTTGCCCCAGTGAACCGCTGGCCACTCTGATGCCAGGCAAACCTTCATGAGTGGTAGGATGGCCTTGTAAGCGCGTGTTTAATTTGCGAAAGGTTTTAAGTTCTTCCACCGCGAAGTAACCCGAACGCGCTAAAACACTATAGAATACTGGACTTATATGACCATTGCTTAAAAAGAAAAGATCCTCATTTTTTCCGTCCATTGTAAAATTAGCCGGATCATGTTTCATTATGACTTTATAAAGGGCCACAAAATATTCCACGCAGCCAAGTGAACCTCCCGGGTGTCCGGAGCTAACGGCATGCACCATTCTTACTATGTCGCGGCGTACCTGGGTACATAAAGTTTTTAAGGAATCGGAGTTTTGCATAAATTTATAATGAAGGCTTAAAATTACTTTTAAATATCGGTACCCAAATACTTTGTTAAAAAACAGGCCGGTATGTTAAAAACTCAATAAATACAATGGATATAAAGTCCTCTGTTACATGAAGTATTGGTATATTTGTCCCTCAAAAAAATTAAAATGAAATTTAGAGTTAGTGTCATTGCCATTTTACTGATTTGTTTTTCATGTAAAAAAAAGAGTTCTGCTTCTGAAGAGCAAACAACACCGGCAGTTGAAAATGGCAATTTAAATATCAACATTCTTAGCTACGATTCTCTTGGTAATCTTGAAGCTAAAACATATAACACATCTGTATTTTTAAGCGGAACTTCATATTCAGCCACTACCGACAGTAATGGAAATGTTTCCTTTAGCCTGCCGCCTGCAACTTATGCACCCTCTGTACTTCGGCCAAAATATGAAGGGGTTCCTTTTTCAGCTGTGGTGTCTTCAAAAAATACAAGCAGTGTTTCCTCTTTTGTTGCTCAAAACTCAACCTATAGTCTTCAAATTACAAATGCCAATGCGGTAAATCAGAGTTCGGTAACGTTGTCTATGAACCTCAGTCAGTCTGTTCCGGCAGGTAAACAAGTTAAAGTAGCAGTACTGTTTGGTACAACTTCGGCATTAAGTGTTAATTCCTATTCGGTAGTTCAGGAGTTTTTTCTTGCCCAGCAAAATAATCCAAACTATAATATTTGCAGCGGATCATTGCAAACCGCTATAAATCAATTAACAAGCGGTTCAACTTTTAGATTGCTTGCTGTGCCGGTTTCATACGGCAATTATTTCAGCACTGTTTTAAATAAGAATATTTTGGTTGGCGATTATCTGCCACCGGTTGGTGTTTCAACCGCTTCATATGTATTAACTAAATCCTGGTAAAAAAAATGGCACTAAAATGTGGAATTGTTGGTTTACCCAACGTAGGCAAATCAACTTTATTTAATTGTTTAAGCAATGCAAAAGCGCAGGCAGCGAACTTTCCGTTTTGCACCATCGATCCGAATGTTGGCACTACAACCGTTCCGGATGAAAGACTGAATAAACTTTCGGAGCTGGTGAAGCCTCAAAACATTGTGCCCACTACGGTTGAAATTGTTGACATTGCAGGCCTTGTAAAAGGAGCCAGCAAAGGTGAGGGTTTGGGAAACAAGTTTCTTGGGAATATTCGTGAGTGTAACGCGTTATTACATGTACTTCGTTGTTTTGATGATGATAATGTTGTGCATGTTGATGGGAATGTGAATCCTGTGCGCGACAAAGAAATTATTGATACAGAGCTTCAATTGAAAGATCTGGAAAGTGTAGAGGCTAAAATAAAAAAATTTGAAAAGCTGGCTAAAACCGGAACTGATAAAGAGGCCGTTAAAACCTTTAACACCTGCATGAAAATAAAAGCGGTGCTTGAAGCCGGTAAATCAGCACGCTCCGCGGTTTTAGAAGAAAATGAACTACCGTATATTGAAGACCTTCATTTATTGACTATAAAACCTGTGATGTATGTTTGTAATGTTGACGAGGCTTCTGCCAAAAATGGAAACAAACATGTTGATGCGGTTAAAGAAGCTGTAAAAGGCGAGGATGCGGAAATTCTTATAATTACCGCTCAAATGGAAAGTGAAATCGCTTCTCTTGAAACCTATGAAGAAAAACAAATGTTTTTAGCCGAAATGGGTTTGGATGAGCCGGGTGTAAATAAATTAATTAAAGCAGCTTATAAGCTCTTAAAACTTGAAACGTATTTTACGGCGGGAGTTAAAGAAGTAAGGGCGTGGACGATCACCAAAGGAATGAAAGCCCCCCAGGCCGCCGCTGTTATTCATACAGATTTTGAAAAAGGATTTATTAAAGCAGAGGTTATTGCTTATAACGATTTTATAAATTTAGGTTCGGAAGCAGCATGCCGTGAAGTTGGCAAACTAAAAATTGAAGGCAAAGAATATGTTGTTAACGACGGAGATATCATGCACTTCAGATTTAATGTATAAATTACAATAACATGAACAATCACGAGATAGATTATAAGTTAATGGGCGAGGAAATGCAATGCGTTGAAGTGGAACTTGATCCGCAGGAAGCCGTAATTGCAGAACCCGGAAGTTTTATGATGATGACCGATGGCATTCAAATGGAAACATTGTTTGGCGATGGAAATGAAAAAGGCATCATGGGAAAATTGTTTTCGGCAGGTAAACGATTACTTACAGGCGAAAATTTATTCCTAACGGTTTACACCAACGTATCCTCTCAAAAGAGACAGGTATCTTTCGCGGCGCCTTATGCGGGTAAAATTATTCCGTTGGATCTTTCTAAACTTGGCGCAAAAGTTATCTGTCAGAAGGATAGTTTTTTGTGCGCAGCCAAAGGTGTAAGCGTTGGCATTGAGTTTCAGAAAAAACTGGGTACCGGTTTATTTGGCGGTGAGGGTTTCATTATGCAAAAGCTGGAAGGCGACGGCCTGGCCTTCGTTCACAGTGGGGGACACGTAATTGAAAAAGATCTGCAAGCGGGTGATATGCTTAAAATTGATACAGGATGTATTGTTGCTTTTACAAGCGGTATTCATTACGATATTCAGTTTGTTGGAGGCGTAAAAAATACGTTGTTCGGCGGGGAAGGAATGTTTTATGCGGTATTGCGCGGTCCGGGTAAAGTCTGGATTCAAACACTACCTATCAGTCGCCTTGCAGGACGGATCTTATCATATGGAAGAGGTTCGCGTAAAGAAGAAGGCAGCATTCTTGGTGGGTTGGGAAATCTTCTGGATGGCGATTAGAAAATAGTGGTTAAATTATTAATGTTTAGTTTTTAATATGAAGAGCGGATTATCAAACTTTGATATTAAGCATTGAAAACTAAGCACTAAAAACTAATAAGAATGGCAAAATCAAATTATACCGAAGACAATATACGATCGCTAGATTGGAAGGAACACATCAGAACACGCCCCGGAATGTATATCGGGAAGCTGGGCGATGGTAGCGCTTTTGACGACGGTATTTACGTATTGCTTAAAGAGGTAATGGATAATTCCATCGATGAGTTTATGATGGGTGAAGGTAGCCGTATTGACATTAATGTTAAAGACGGTGTTGTTTCTATCCGCGATTTTGGACGGGGTATTCCCTTAGGTAAAGTTGTTGAGGTGGTTTCTAAAATGAATACGGGTGGTAAGTACGACAGCGAAGCGTTTAAAAAATCAATTGGTTTAAATGGAGTAGGTACTAAGGCGGTAAATGCCTTGTCAATTAATTTTAAAGTTACTGCTTATCGCGACGGGCAATCCAAAACGGCGGAATTCAGCAAAGGAGAACTGGTAAAAGAATCACGCTTAACGGCTGCGCCAGGTGAACGCAACGGCACGTATGTTGAGTTCAGGCCCGATGACACAATTTTTAAAAAGTACCATTATGTGCACGAGTACATTGACCGTATGGTATGGAATTATGCCTTTTTAAATACAGGTCTTACATTAACTTTAAACGGACAGATTTACAAATCTGATAACGGATTAAAAGATTTGCTCGAAAAAAACATTACCGGTGAAATTCTTTATCCTATTATCCATTTAAGAGGCGAAGACATTGAGCTTGCTATGACTCATAGTAATGAACATTACAGTGAAGAATATTACAGTTATGTAAACGGCCAGTATACCACACAGGGAGGAACACACCTTGCGGCATTCAGGGAGGCGATCGTTAAAACGGTACGTGAGTTTTATAAAAAAGAATTTGAACCGAGTGATGTTAGAAAATCTATCGTATCGGCAATAGCCATAAAAGTTCAGGAACCCGTTTTTGAATCGCAGACAAAAACCAAGCTTGGGTCAAATGAAATTGCACCGGGCGGACAAAGTATCCGGGGCTTTATCGGCGATTTTATTAAACAACATTTAGATAACTATTTACACAAGAATCCTGAAATAGCAAAATCCATTGAAGCAAAAATACTTGCCAATGAACGCGAAAGAAAAGAACTTTCAGGGATTCAAAAACTTGCACGTGAGCGCGCTAAAAAATCCTCCCTTCATAATAAAAAATTGAGAGATTGCAGAGTTCATCTCGATGATCCGAAAGATCCGCGGAGATTGGAAACAACTATTTTTATATGCGAGGGCGATAGCGCCAGTGGATCCATAACAAAGACCCGCGATGTTAATACACAGGCTGTATTCAGTTTAAAAGGAAAGCCGCTCAACTGTTTTGGATTAGGTAAAAAAGTAGTGTACGAAAATGAAGAGTTCAACTTGCTTCAGGCGGCGCTCAATATTGAAGAAGGTTTGGATGATTTGAGATACAACAATGTTGTAATAGCCACGGATGCCGATGTGGATGGTATGCATATACGTTTGTTATTACTTACTTTTTTCCTACAGTTCTTTCCTGACCTTGTTAAGAATAATCATGTAAAAATTCTTACTACACCTTTATTCAGGGTAAGAAATAAAAAAGAAACTGCCTATTGTTACAGTGATGAAGAGAGACGGGCAGCCATTGCAAAACTTGGACCTAAACCGGAAATTACACGATTTAAAGGGTTAGGAGAGATCAGTCCCGATGAATTTAAACACTTTATTGGCAAAGACATCCGGCTTGAGCCAGTATTAATAGATCAACGCTCGAGTATCCAGGAATTACTTAATTACTACATGGGTAAAAATACCATGGAGCGACAGGAGTTTATTATTGAAAATTTAAAAGTGGAAAAGGATTATGAAGAGGAATTAGTGAAGTAGTTGTTAAGAAAATTAACAAAAAAGTCATTCTTTTCTGTATTCTTGGGTCGATTACTGTTAAAGGGCGTTAATTTCAGAAAAATAAATATCTTTGGCACAATACGTGGAATACTTTAAACAGAAATAAAAACATACAACATGAAAACATCCCAATTACTTTTAATTCCGGCTATTGCAGTTTTAACTTTAGCAGGTTGTAAATCAAAAAAGCAAACTGTACAAAAAGAAACAGGCGCCGTTGAAATTACGTTGCCATTCAGCACTAAGGAATTCCGAAGTGATGAAAATACGTTTCGCTCAAAGCAGGTTGGTAAATCTCCTGATCTTGCAACGGCTAAAAAAATTGCTTACCAGAATGCCAAGGCCGAAATGGCAGGAAACATTAACAGTGTGGTAAAGCGTGTAACAGATCAATATACAAATCAACGTACAGTAGGAAACACTCAGGAATTTGAAAATAAATTTGAAGAGTTATCGCGCGATGTTGTAAATCTTGAAATGTCTAACGTTAAAGAAATAGGCGAAAAAACATTTAAGGAGCCGGACGGAGCTTACAGTTACTGGATAGCTTTGGAAGCAGATAAAAAAGCGGTGTTCGATAAAATTGACGCCAGAATTTCAAGCGACGCTAAATTGAAATTGGATTATGATAAACAAAAATTCCAACAGATTTTTGATTCAGAAATGAAAAAACTGGCTGACGAAGGAAAATAATTCACCTCATTAAATGGAGCATCTTAATTTAAGATGCTCTTTTTTTAACCTCTTTTTTTTGAAAATTAAATCACAAATATTTATTCTGTTTGTAGTGGCTTTGCTGGCTTCCTGCACGGGTACAAAAAAGTACTTTAAAGCCGCTGAGCGCCTTGAAAAACAAGGGCTTGTGAATGAGGCTGCAGATTATTATCTGGAGTCGTTGCAACGTAAACCAACTAATGTTGAAGCTCGCATCAAATTAAAGGAAGTAGGCCAGAAGCACGTTTCAAATATGGCCGCTGATTTTTTTAGAAATTATAATACGCAACAAACAGAAGCATCCCTTGAAAGCTTTGAACATTTAAAAGAATTCAATACAAAAACAGCGGCACTCGGAATATCTCTTGATTACCCCAAGGAATATGAAGAAGATTATCAAAAGGCAGTGGAAAGTTTTTGCTTAAAAAATTACAATCATGCATATGCTCTTGTTAATCAGAAAAAGTTTGCCGATGCCCTAACCTATATTCAAAAAATAAAAAAATATAACCCCGGTTATAAGACCACGCAGCAGCTTGAAATTGTTTCGGTGTGCGAACCGCTTTACCAGAACGCGGTTACATGTATTGAAAATAAAAATTATTCAGGAGCCCTTAATTTATTAACCAATATTAAAACCAAAACCGATACTTATAAAGATATGCAGGACCTTCTGATTCTTGCGAGCGCGCAGCAAACCAAGAGTTTTATTTTATTCGCCCCTAAAAGTTCGGCTGAGAAAGAAGAAAAAGAGATTGAAGCTTTTCTGTTTAATAATTTTAATCAGGTGGCTTCGCAAAAGTTTGACTATGCTAAAATTATAAATAATACTCCTTTTACGTTTATACCTGATGTTTCGGCCGGAAACGCTGCCAATGTAGATATGATTCAGGCCATTCGAAAAGCCACAGGCGCCGATTATTTTTATACCTATGATATTTCCAATAAAAAAGAATATAATTCAGGCGCTCAAAAATCTTTCGCTAAAGCCTTTTTGAAAGAAAGTATTGTTTCCGGTACAGTAGTTACCACAGAATACAAGCCTGTTGATTACACTAATATTAAAGCCAGTCGTTCTTATTCCTACCAGTATAATTATAAACTGATAAATGCTTATACCAATCAAATCGTTTCTTCTCAAAGTCAGAATGTAATAGCACAGGACGCTATTGAGTTTAATGAATTCGCAAAATCTTTCGGAGGAAACATAAATAATTTATTTCCTTATAATCCGCAACAAACAGCAGTGGTGGCTCAATACAACGCTTCTAAATGGCGACAGTTGTTCAGCTCGAATGTAACATTAAAAACCTTTGATGTTTTAAAAGCCGAGGCCAATAACCATGCGGTAACTCTGTTCAGTAATTCTATTTTAACCAATATTAAATAATTGAAACATTTTTACTACATACTCATCCTTGTTTTATATTTCGCTTCCTGCAAAAGTAAAAAAGAACTTGCCGTTCCTGAAGTAAAGGCTCCGCTTTGGGTGAGCAGCAGGCCTAATAATGGTTTCAAATTTGTTGGAATTGGTTTTGCCGATAAATCAAAAAGCAGCTCTTATCAGATGGAAGCCAAGAAGAATGCGTTGTACGACCTCGCTTCTGAAATTAAGGTAGACATTTCATCTAACTCTGTACTATACACCGTTCAAAACAACAATACCTTCAATGAAAATTTTAATTCACTGATCAAGCTCTCAAGCAGCGATAACATTGAAGGTTATAGTCTTGTAGACTCTTACGAGAATGACAAGCAATATTGGGTATACTACGTTCTGGATAAGCAGGAATATACCAACTTAAAGGCACAGAAAAAATTACAGATTGTAAGCAAGGCTTCTAATTTAATAGCTTCAAGTTTTCTTGATGAGCAAAACCAGGATTTTTCTTCCTGTCTCAAAAAGCGAATTCAGGCTTTTGGTGTATTAACACCTTATTTAAGTGAGGAAATAAACTTCGACGCGAATCAGACAAAAGGAATTAAAAATATTTTTGACCTTACTAACCTTATTCAACAGCAATTACAGTCCATTTTTGTTGCTGTAAACACACAGAATACAATCCCGCAATTAAAGCCTTTTCAGCAAATGTACTCTCCACTGGTTTACAGTCTGGTTTTAAAAACTAAAACACCCCTTCAAAACTTTCCCTTCCTTGTAACAAGCGAAGAAGAAAAAGTAAAAATAAATGACAAAGCTTCAACTAATTTGCTTGGAGAAATCCAAATCAAGGTTAACTCTGTTGAACCCCTGAATCAGAATGTTGCTTTTTCTTTAAGCCCTGATATTTCAGGACTTATGGGCACTGACTCTGTGGGCAGAGCAGGTATTTCACTTTTAAAACAATTTATCCAGACTTCTTCTTTAAAAGTGCAGGCCAGTGTTAGTCCCGTTAATATTTATGTGTCGTCTATTGAAAGAAATTTTGGAAAAACCACCGGAACAAATATTGTTGAAACTTTTCTGCAGCAACGGTTTAACGGGCAGGAAGTAATTATCATCAATCAGCCCGAGCTGGCAGATTATATAATTGAGGCTGTGGCCGACACACAGGAAGATATAAGCAGCGATGTTCTGGAAAGCAATTATAATATTAAACTTGCTGCTTTGGTAATTAATCTCAATTTAAAAAACCGCATTACCGGTGAAACCATTTATAAAGGGCAGATAAGCGACGTATTTGGGTATGCTAACAGCCTTGAAAAAGCAGGTTTAAATGCCTATTCCAGTTCTAAATTAACCGCTAAATTGGGCGAAGCGGTTTTCTTCCTAAAGCGTAAAGTGTTGGTTTATTAACCACTTTGTGGATATCTATTGCACATTTTTGCCCTATTTTCGCAGATCCTGAGGGTAATTTTAAATTCAAAACTTATATTTGCATAATTTTCCAGGATTTAAGATGAGCAGCAATATACCAGAAGGATTTGATAAGGACGGACATCATGACATTGACAGCATAACCCACGTTAGTGGAATGTTTAAAACATGGTTTATCGATTATGCTTCTTATGTAATACTTGAACGTGCGGTGCCGGCTATCAACGATGGGTTAAAGCCGGTGCAGCGCCGTATCCTGCACAGTATGTGGGAGCTTGAAGACGGACGTTACAACAAGGTGGCCAATCTTATAGGTAATACCATGAAATATCATCCGCACGGCGACGCCAGTATTGGTGATGCATTGGTGGGTATAGGTCAGAAAGACCTTTTAATTGATTGTCAGGGTAACTGGGGTAATATTTTAACAGGAGATAGCGCAGCCGCGCCACGTTATATTGAAGCGCGTTTGTCAAAGTTGGGATTAGATGTGTTATTTAATCCGAAAACAACTAATTGGGGTTTAAGTTATGATGGCAGAAATAAAGAGCCGATTAATTTGCCTGTTAAGTTTCCTTTGGTGTTGGCGCAGGGCGTAGAAGGTATTGCCGTTGGTTTAGCGTGTAAAATCCTTCCTCATAATTTTAATGAATTGATAGATGCTTCCATTCAGATTTTAAAAGGAAAAAAAGTAGCTATTTATCCCGATTTTCAAACCGGGGGCATTGCCGATTGCAGTGAATACAAAGACGGATTACGTGGTGGGAAAATAAAGATCCGTGCCCGTATAAAAGAGCTTAATCCTAAAACCCTTATCATAACAGAGATCCCTTTTGGTACAACCACCGGGTCGTTGATTGATAGCATTCTTGCAGCTAACGATAAAGGGAAAATAAAGATTAAAAAAGTTGAAGATAATACTTCCGAAAATGTTGAGATTTTAATTCATCTTCAGCCGGGTATTAGCACTGATAAAACTATTGACGCGCTTTACGCTTTCAGTAATTGCGAAATGAGCATTTCTCCAAATGCCTGCGTTATTGATACCGACAGGCCGCGATTTATTGGTGTGAGCGAGATTCTTAGAATTTCTACCGCCAATACGCTCGAGCTTTTAAAACGTGAGCTGGAGATTGAACAAAAAGAACTGGAAGAAAAATGGCACTTTGCTTCTCTTGAAAAAATATTTATTAAAGAAGAAATGTACATCGACTTTAAAAAATATTCCAACAAGGAAACTTTATATCAATATTTATACGATGCCTTTAAGTCGCACAAGAAAAAATTATTGCGTGATATTATAGATGAAGATTTGCAGCGTTTAACGCAGATCCCTATGATCCGTATTACACGCTTCGACAGCATGAAAGCTGAAGATCACATGAAAGATCTGGATGCGAAAATTGCGGAGGTAAAAAATCATTTGGCCCATTTGGTTGAATACGCCATTGAATATTTTAAAACGCTTAAGAAAAAATACGGTGAAGGCCGCGAACGTAAAACTGAAACCAAGCAGCTGGAAACCATTGTAGCAACTCAAGTTGTAATGGCCAACGAAAAACTTTACATGAACAAGGTGGAAGGTTTTATTGGTACAAGTTTAAAAAAGGATGAATTTGTTTGCGATTGCAGCGACATTGACGATATCATTGCCTTTACTAAAGAAGGTAAAATGAAAGTGTTTAAAGTAGCCGATAAAGTGTTTGTTGGCAAAGACATTATTCATGTGGCCGTGTTTCGTAAAAACGATGAGCGCACTACCTATAACATGATTTACCGCGACGGACCAAAGGGTATTACTTTTATGAAAAGGTTTAACATAACCGGAGTTACCCGTGATAAAGTGTATGAACTTACTAAAGGAACTCCCGGAAGTCAGGTGTATTGGTTCACGGTTAATCCAAATGGTGAAAGCGAAAAAGTGATCGTGCATTTGCGCCAGGTTGCGGGTTTACGCAAACTGGAAATAGATGTTGATTTTGCTGAAATGGAAATTAAAGCGCGAACTGCGGTAGGGAATATTGTTACCAAATACACTGTAAATAAAGTAACATTAAAAGAAAAAGGCGTTTCAACACTTGAAGGGGAAGATTACTGGTTTGATGATAAAATTCACAGGCTTAATAAAGATGAACGCGGTTCTTATCTTGGAAAATTCAGCGGTGATGATAAGATAATGACCATTACTTCCAAAGGAGTTTATAAGTTGTATACTTATGATGTACTCAATCATTTTGATGAAGATATTATATTGATTGAAAAATTTTATACAAATCAAACCCTAACGTGTATTTATTATGACGGAATAAGCAAGTCATACTTTACCAAACGATTTGAACCGGAGTTAACAACCGCTAAAACTCTTTTGGTCACAGAGCATGAACAATCACGAATAGAATTGATCACCGCTCAGATTAACCCCATTGTTGAGATTAAATTTGCAAAGGAAAAAGGTGTTGAAATTCCTGAAGAGACCATTAAAATGGTTGAATTCAGCCCTGTTATTAATATGAAGGCCAAAGGAAAAAAGTTAAGTTCTTATAAAATAAAAGAAATTAATCTGAAAGAACCTGAAGAAATAAAAGCGGCGCGGAAATTTTTAAAAAACTCTGAAGAGGAAAAATCAGGTTTGTCACCCGTAGAATTACACCGAAGGGCAATGGAAAAACTAAATAAAAAAAACGCGAAAGATTTTTTAGATGGCGATGGTCAGATAACATTTGATTTTTAATTTTAGTGAATGGAGCGTAAAGTTTTATTCATTTCAAGCTGGTACCCTAATCCCTCTGATAAAACTCATGGCATCTTTGTTAAACGATACGCCGAAGCGATAGCGCTTTATAACCGGGTTGCCGTTATTCACCCCATTGGGCACGAATCGTTTCAGGATGAAATTAAAATAGAAAGCCGTACCGAAAATAATGTGTTTGAAGTATTCGTTTATTTTAAAAAGAAAAAAATAAACCCTTTCAGAAAATTTAGCAATTACAAAAAACATTATTTGCTCGGACTGGATTATCTTCTCAAAAATTGGGAGAAACCAGAGATCCTTCAGGTAAATGTTGCATTTCCTTCTGGTATCGCTGGGTTAGCGCTGGCTAAAAAACTTAATGTGCCCCTCGTAGTTTCTGAACATTGGACGGGTTACCTCTTGCAGGATGGAAGTTATAAAGGTTTTATAAAAAAGCATTTCACCAAATTGCTCATTAAAAATGCATCCAAAATAATTACAGTTACCCACAATTTGAAAGAACGGATGATAGCGCACGGTCTTAAGGCGAATTATAGCGTGATTCCGAATGTGGTAGACACCAACATCTTTAACTATTCGGGTATGAAAAACGAAAGCAAATTTCGTTTTCTGCATGTTTCCTCTCTTGAGACAAGACAAAAAAATGTAGACGCAATTATCGAAACGTTTAAAAAACTAAATACTGAATTTCCCGAATGTGAATTATACATAGTTGGTGAGCGAACAAATATGCTCGATCTGGAAATAAACGCCGGCTTTCTGCTTAATAAATCTATTTTTTTTGTGGGACAAAAATTAGGAAGTGAGCTTGCTGAACAATACAAAAGCGCGCATTGCCTGGTAATGTTCAGTAATTATGAAAATTTACCTGTGGTTATTCTTGAGGCGCTTTGTTGTGGAATTCCGGTAATATCAAGTAATGTCGGAGGGATCAGTGAATGGGTAAATGATCAGTCCGGTTATCTTGTAGGGGCTGGTAACACTTCAGAACTTTTGAGTGTAATGAAAAAAATATTGGTTGAACACGAAAAGTTTAATTCAAAAAAAATAAGTGAAAACGCATCTTCAAATTTTAATTATAAAAATATATGCCGACTTTTTAGTAATGTATATGAAGAAGTGTTGCACTCAAAAAATTAATTATGGAAAAGATCGTAAAAGCTTTAAGAGCTTTAAAACTTATTGTTAAACAACCTGCATTGTTAAATCTGGTACTGGACTTTGAAGATAATTTTAAAAACAGAGTTGTAAAAAAATACAATCTGCCTTCCGGTTTAAAAAAGATCCCTTTCACACTTTTTTTAAATGAAGTAAATAATATTCAGCCTTTCACTTTTTTAGAAGGTGGCAGTTTGCCTACAGATTACTTGTTGCTTGCCGCTTTAAGTAAAAAATTAAATAAACCAACCTGCTTTGAAATTGGCACCTGGCGCGGTGAAAGTGCGTTAAACATGGCGCGCTTCGCTGAACATGTTCATACATTAAATTTAAGTGCTGCTGAATTAATAAACCTGGGATTCGATAAAAGCTATGCGGACTTACAAGGTTCAATGTGCAAGGGCGTTAGCAACATTTCACAGCTATGGGGCAATTCATTCAGTTTTGATTTTAAAAATTTCAAAAAGAAATGTGATCTTGTTTTTGTTGATGGTGATCATCACTATAAAAGCGTGGTGAACGATACTAAAATTGCATTTGATCTTTTAAGAGATGATAAAAGTGTAATTGTGTGGCATGATTACGGCAATGGTACGGAAACAGTGCGCTGGGAAGTATTGTTGGGTATTCTTGATGGTACGCCCGAAGATAAGCGTAAACATTTGTATTCGGTAAACAATACTTTATGCGCCGTGTATTATCCTTATCCTGTTGAAAGTTTTACGGCCGTTTATCCTCAAAAAGCCGAAACGGTTTATAATGTGATCATAGAAAAAAGTAAATAATATAGTTCAAAGTTTTTCTACCAGGATTTTTTAATGCGCTGTTCGGTATTATTGTAAATAAACCGCGCCGCTGATACTATTCGTGTTCGCCCCAGTAACTGAACCAAGCGTATTGGTTTTATGATGAAGTCGTAAATAGCCTAAAAAAGCAAAAATCAGCGCTTCTTTAAACTGTATGGTCTGATCATCCGGAATAACGGTTTTGCCTTTGAAGTTTTGTTTGATGCAATTCAACAGGTATTTATTATAAGCCCCTCCGCCGGTAATTAAAACATTTTTTAATTGATGGTCTGAAAGAATGTTGTTTATTTCGTTACCGGCATAAATGCAAAAAGTACTTAATTTATCTTCGGTTGAAGTTGCTGAGTTATTTAAAATGGGAATAACCGTTTTTTCAAATTGTTCGCGCGCTAATGAAATACGGTTTTCATTTTTTAATGCTTCGGACAAATCCTCTAATAATTTTTCATCCGGATTTCCTGAGGAAGCAAAAGTTCCATTTTCATCAAATGGCTTTCCAAGCTTTTCTGCAAGGAAGTTTAAGGCCATATTAAGAAAACAAATATCATATGCTTCACGCGTATTGTTTTTGTCATAGGAAATGTTGGCAATTCCACCAAGGTTCAGGCAGCTGTCATACTCCGAAAAAAGCAGCTGATCTCCAACCGGCACTAAAGGCGCGCCTTGTCCCCCTTTCGCGACATCAAGACTTCTGAAATCAGCAATGGTAGTTATGCCAGTATGCGCTGCAATAGTAGCGCCGCAGCCTATTTGAGTAGTGAACCCTAAATGTGGCTGGTGAAATACTGTGTGCCCGTGTGAAGCTATAGCAAACGGCTTTGAGAGATCCTTTAAAAATTTATTTATTTCCGATGCAATGTAACTTCCGTAATTATGGTGAAGTCTGAAATACCTTTCAGCGTTCAGTTCCTTGGCGTTGGCCAGGGTTTCCTTCCAGCTTTTATTGTAGTCAATGGTTTTGGAGGCCAAAATTTCAAAACCAAATGAATTTTCCTTTTTTTCAAAAGTACATAAAGCGAGGTCGAGCCCGTCCAGTGAGGTGCCGCTCATGACCCCTAAAACGGTGAGTGTATGTGGAAGTTCCTTATCCAAATTTTGTTGCTTTGATGGGCTAAATCGTATATATTTGCAAGGTTACAAAAAATTTATAAACCTAAAACATATTATCATGCACTTTGAATTATCTGAAGAACATTTAATGATACAGAAAGCTGCCCGCGAATTCGCTCAAAACGAATTAAAACCTGGTGTGATAGAGCGTGATGAACACCAGAAGTTTCCAACAGAGCAGATAAAAAAAATGGGTGAGCTTGGCTTCCTGGGCATGATGGTTGACCCGAAATACGGCGGGGGGGGTATGGATGCTATTTCTTACGTATTGGCAATGGAAGAAATAAGCAAGATAGATGCGAGTTGCAGCGTGGTTATGAGCGTTAATAACTCTCTGGTATGCTGGGGACTTGAACAATTTGGAAACGAAGAGCAAAAACAAAAATATTTGGTGCCTTTGGCAAAGGGCGAAAAAATTGGGGCGTTTTGCTTAAGTGAGCCCGAGGCAGGAAGCGACGCTACTTCGCAACGTACAACCGCTGTGGATAAAGGCGATCATTATTTGGTTAATGGAACTAAAAACTGGATCACCAACGGAAACAGCGCATCTGTTTATCTGGTTATGGTACAAACAAACGTGGAAGCCGGTCACCGTGGCATCAACTGTTTGATTCTTGAAAAAGGAATGCCGGGTTTTGTGGTTGGACCAAAAGAAAATAAAATGGGAATCCGCGCCAGCGACACGCATTCGCTGATGTTTGAAAATGTAAAAGTTCCAAAAGAAAACAGGATAGGGGAAGAAGGATTTGGCTTTAAGTTCGCCATGAAAACGTTGAGCGGTGGCCGTATTGGGATTGCTTCACAGGCTTTGGGAATTGCCAGCGGGGCTTATGAGTTGGCGCTTCAGTATTCAAAAGAAAGAAAAGCATTTGGCAAAGAAATAAGTAAGCATCAGGCCATTCAGTTTAAACTGGCCGATATGGCAACTAAAATAGAAGCATCCCGTTTATTAATTTACCGCGCGGCCTGGTTAAAAGACAATCATTTACCAATGGATAAAGAAAGCGCCATGGCCAAGGTTTTTGCCAGCGAAACCGCTATGTGGGTAACTACGGAAGCAGTCCAGGTTCACGGCGGTTATGGCTATGTGAAAGAGTACCATGTGGAGCGTTTAATGCGGGACGCGAAAATTACACAGATCTATGAAGGAACGAGCGAGGTTCAGCGAATTGTTATTTCACGACAGGTAATGGCTTAAGCAAAATTTATAGAGAGTCTAAGAGGTGCTGAAAAGCACCTTTTTTTTGCATAATATTTGAAAAAACCAAGCTTTTTTACTGAAATTATTCTTGTAACTTTAATCTTTATTAGAGAGTATGAGTGAATTTAACGACGACGCAGAGGGACAGCACGATAAGGAGTTTGAAAAGAATTTGCAGCGGTTTGAAGATATGCTGGCCAGCGGTCAGCCGGAGTTTTTTGATGCAGATGATCTTGAAGAAATTATCGATTATTATCTGCAGTGGCTCAATTACGAACTGGCCAAAAAGGCCATTGATTATGGGCTTGAACGTTTTCCATATTCAAGTATCATTAAAATTCGCTATGCGCAGTATTTATCCAGCCAGCATTATACCCACGAAGCTCTTACCCTGTTAAACGAGGTTGAACAGATTGAACAGGGTAACTTTGAGCTTTACATGGCAAGAGGGTATATCTACAGCCAGATGGGTCTTGGCGAACAAGCCATCGAAAATTTTAAAAACGCCCTGCCACTATCTGAATATAAAGATGAGGTGTATGTTGCACTCGGGATTGAATTTTTAAATGAAGATAAACCCGACGACGCGCTTTATTATCTTAAAAAAGCCATCAAACTTAATCCTAAAAATGAAGTTGCTCTTAACGAACTTTCTTTATGTTATGACCTGACAGGAAAATCCGATGAAGCAGTTTCCTTTTTCGAACAGTATATTGATAATTATCCCTATAGTTATTATGCTTGGTTTAATTTAGGTCTTTCGTACGGTAGGGTAGGACTATATGAAAAAGCGGTAGAGGCTTATGATTACGCTCTGGCCATTAACGAATCTTTTGGATCGGCCTACTTTAATAAGGCAAACGCCTTGGCGCAACTTGGGCGGTATCTGGATGCCATTGAAGTATATAAAGAAACATTTAAGTACGAAGAGCACGATCCGACAACCTATTATTATATTGGCGAATGCTATGAAAACCTAAACCAGTTTGAAGACGCGCTTGTAAGTTATAACAAATGCGTTAAGCTCGATCCCGCGAATGGTGATGCCTGGCTGGGAATAGGCGTAGTGCTGGATGCCATGAACCGCTTAACGGAAGGTATTCATTATATTAAAAAAGCCATCGAAATAAACCCTACTGATGCAGAATACTGGTATGTTTTTGCGGAGGTTCAGCAGAAACTGGGTTTTCATGAAGAAGCGGCCATGGCTTATCAGCGCGTGATAGAACTGGATTACGCTGATTTTGATGTGTGGCTGGATTACAGTAAATTGTTACATGAAGCAGGCTACATTAAAGACGCGATTGAAGCGCTGAGCGAAGGCATAAAATATTTTCCGGAAGTAGCCGAACTTTATTACCGCATGGGTATTATTTTGCTTGAAAAACAAAACAGGAAAGAGTCTCTTGAATATTTTGAAAAAGCTCTTGAACTCGATTACAGTAAACACGAAACTATTTTTGAATACGCACCCACCCTTAAACTTGACGGCGAATTGCTAAATTTGATCTCGCACTATAAAAAATAAACTATGACAGATAAATATAATTTTAACCTTGCCCATTTACCCGAACGTGATACAAAGCCCCGCGCCAATGGTGTAACCATGGTAATGGATAAAGGTATCAGTTTAAGGCAGGCGGAAGACATGATTAACACCAGCGCTGATTATATTGACTTTGTAAAGTTAGGTTTTGGCACCTCCCTCATTTCAAAAAATGTAAAAGAAAAAATTAAATTATATAAAAACGCGGGCATAAAAGTATATGTTGGCGGCACTTTATTTGAAGCGTTTATAGTGCGCGATAAATTTGAAGATTATATTAAATACATAACCGATCTTGGCTGCGACGCTGCTGAGGTTAGTGATGGCAGCATTGAGATTGATCACGCGAAAAAATGCGAATATATTAACCAGCTTGCCAATAGTTTT
>JAOQAF010000082.1 GCA_025963735.1 Bacteroidota bacterium | reverse complement strand
TCGGTATTGATACCTAAACTCGGATTAAAGGATCGTTCCACGGAACATCCAGTACCTCTGTTTCTTATCGTAGTATATCTTAAAGCATTCACATTATTAGAATAACGTCCTGCGCAATTAGTAGTATTACTTACAAAAACACAATAATAATTACCACCTCCGCTACACAAGCTTCCAAAATTGATGGTTGACGAAGGCGGATTTCCCATAAAAACTAAAACTCTTCCATTTGCCGGAATCACATTCCCCGGCGGGGAAAGAAAAAATCCCGCGCACCCGGCAACACCATTTAAGGCAGTAACGTAGGCTGCATTGGTTGTAAAAAATTCGTCACAGGGATTTGCGCTGTTTCCGCAAAAAGTGGTGCCTTCCTGGCCTACACCGGAAGTGGGAACTGTAATTTCCAAATCCGATAAACTTAATGATGAATTTCCATTTTGAAAAGATAAAAACTCATCAGTACCTTCACATGCAGCATTACAGCTGTTATAAACTATACTAGTAAACCATAAGAAACTGTTTGTAGTACAAGTTCCGGTATTATTTAAAACCGTAAAGTCATCAATTGCAACATTAACAGAAGATTTTGTATATGTTAATCTTACCCTGGTAGCGGTGTTTGGAAAAGTAGCCTCAAACATGCGTGTTGTTGTATTAAATGTAAAAGTGGCAGGGGTACAATTGTTCCATGAACCGTTAAAATATTGCGCCGTAATAATGTCTGAGGTGTTTGGTGCACCACTGGTAGATACGGCCCAGAAAGATATAGTATTAGCAGTTCCTGCAACAAAAGAGGCGGAAGTTATTTGGTCTCCCGTGGCATCCATCACCACACTGGGCTGACTTTTACCGTAATTGGACACACTATTCATAGTGGCTGTTATTGAAGTAAAAATCCACCCGCCGGGCGCAGTAGTACCGCCGTTAAACTCTTCTTCAATGATTATTTGTGCCCTGTATCCATTGCTGAACCACAGAAAAATAAATACAATTACCACATTAATTTTTTTCATTTTACTTTTTTAAAAAATCAAACACAAAACAAAAAGCGGTTTAGGGTTTCTTTTAAGCCGGACGGCCAAAATTCCTTTAGGGTGATCACTTTTTAAGCATAACAAATATATAAAATTAAAGGCGCTTTCAAGGTTCCTGAATATTATTAAAATAGTTAATTAACAGTAATATACAGATGCTTGTCTCTTTAATTTTAACATTTGTAGTTATAAATCCCGCCCTTTTATCACTACCTTCATTAGAGAAATTCATTCCACCTCATGAAAAGAAAACTCTCCCTCTTATTTATTTTAGCCATTACCTGCGCAATTACCTTGTCATTTATAACAACTGCTCCAATAGATGAGTTACCTTTAAATGGAGCTCTTCCACGTGCAGACCTTAAAATGAAAGATGTTTCAGGGAAAGAAATAAGTTTAAACGAAATAAAAACATCCAAAGGTCTTTTAGTTATTTTTAGTTGCAATACCTGCCCTTATGTAAAATTAAGCGAAGCGCGAATTAAAGAGTATTCGGACTATTGTTTAAATAATGCTATTGGCTGTGTTTTGGTTAACAGCAACGAAGCGCAAAGAACCGAAGATGATAGTTTTGAAAAAATGACCTCCTATTACTCTTCGCAAAAATTAAAATGTGCTTATGTGCTGGATTCGAAAAGTCTTTTAGCTAATGCGTTTGGCGCCACACGTACCCCGCAGTGTTTTTTATTTAACTCAAAAGGTTTGGTTTATAAAGGTGCCATCGACGATAATGTAAAAGATGCCTCTGCCGTAAAAGCGGCTTATCTGAAAGATGCAATTACAGCTGTTATTAAAAATTCTGCACCAGCCGTACAGGAAACAAAATCTATCGGTTGTACGATAAAACGTGTGGAGTAGATAAGCCTTACTTAATCTGCGATTGTCCGCCATGTTAAAAAAAGAACTCGATCCTGAAGATTTTTATTACAATTCCGAAGGTTATATTGTTTTTACCGAAAAGTATCATCTTAAGCGCGGGTATTGCTGCAAAAGCGGTTGCAAACATTGTCCTTACGGGTATAATAACAAAACAGGAGAATTTGATCGTAAAGATGTAAAAAAATAATTATTCAAGTACCCATTTAAGAGAATAACTTTTTTCCCCGATCTTCGCTTTAACTATATATGTTCCCGCTGCTAATCCGCATGTAGATAGCTCCAAATCATAAACCCCAAGGTTGAACGTCTTATTTTTAACCGGTATGCAAACCAGTTTTCCTTTCAGATCATAAACATTAATATTTATATCAAGTTCATTCATTAACTCAAAATGAAATCTTCCGTTTGTTTTATCTGAAGGATTTGGATATATATAAAGATTAGATGTTTCAGGACTTTCATTAATCAGATACTTACTGTAATCAGGTCTTACACAATCATTATGCAAAATCAGATCGTTCTCATCCCAATTACTTATTGAATAATTAACTAAGGTCATATTTGCATCGTAAACTTTTACCGTATAAAATTTTCTTCCATTATTAATTATAAATGATACAAATTTATTTATTTGTGAGACAGGTTTGTTGAGGTAAACAAACACGGTGTCGCCACTTATCACGGTGTTCATGTCAACTTCATTTCTGTTTAACCAGTAATTACCAAATTCGGTAATATTAGTGATGATGGCATTTTCAGGCAAAGCTTGAATAAGCATTTGCTGGGCAAAAAGCTTGTAATAGCGTGTTGGATGTATCAGTAACACTGACGAAGCATTGTTGCGATATGCTCTAAAAAAATTAGTTTTCCATATATCTACTTTTTGTAAAAAATTTTCTTCGCTTATCGGATCACTTGCAAAAATATCTGAAATGTGGTTTGGTATTTCAAGTACTTTTGTTAATCTTCCATTCATACTTAAATCAGTATGTGAAAAAAAAGGAAAATTTGTCATGACATCGTTCGCGCTGTGACTTGTGCTAAACGAATAATGAAGGCTATCTAGAACGTTAATGAGGTTATTATGGAAAGCCAAATAGCCAGGCCTGAAACATGTGACTTCTTTTTTCGTTATCCCTTTTAATAAGTCGCGGCTAACTTCCGCTTCTCCAAAAACCGTTACGTTACTGGACCTTACCCCATCGTAATAAGGCTGATAATTATTTTTATTATTTCCGGGCGACCCTACAGGAATAATACTTTCAATGTCAAAATCAGGCACATGAGAAACACTGTGACTTTGTATATCATGCCCCATTTCGCTCACTCTCTGAATATCATCCTCATTTCCCTCAAGAAAATCTTTAGCCACCTTATCATGCATGTAATGGGTTGTAATAAGATAAGTTGAAAAAATAGTATTGATTTTTTCATAATTAGCGTAGTTGTCGAACATGTCTATTGAAGAAGTTGCGTCCACGTCATGTGTAATAACCATGGCGGATTTGAACTTACAAGGTGCGGTATGCTTCCAGATCACATTCGGGGAATGTCTCTTAATTATTCCCGATATTAAAAAAATAAAAACATCTTGTCCCGGTTCAAATGAATTTGAATAAGCGCGCGAAGCCTTATAATCCTGTTTTACCTGTGGCCTTAAAATAACATCCTTATACTGTGTACCTACCAGATAGGTGTGCCCCGAAATGTACCGCGAGTGGCATGCGGCGATTTCAGAGGTTTCGTATGTTGCTAACGTATCTCCAATAGTCATTGAATAAGAACGGGTGCCAATAGTGAGGGTGTAATCTGAAGCATCACCCAAACTAATTTTTTTTTCATTTACATCGTCAAACATTTTAAAAATGGTATCGTTATAATCCGTTTTAAATTTTAACTCAAACCGATTGGTGGAAAAGGAGGTAGACGAGATCCCAAAAAAGGGAAATAATAAAGGATCTTTCAAATTTGTAACAACGGCAACCCCTCCACGTGCAATAAAATTTTTAAGAGAATCTCTTTCTGCCTGAACAAAAGTTGTTGTTTCAATATTTGAGGATGGAATTATGAAATGACTTTTAATAGCTTCGTTCATTGACGAAGAAACCGTATAAGAAAAGCCGGCAGTCTTTAAAATGTGTTCAATAGAAAAAACATTGCCTGAGGTTGGTTCATTATTTTTTGAAGTAAGATCAAGAATGCAAATTTCTTTGTTTTGTGAGGTAAGGAACAATGCCGACGCAGAAAAAATAATAAAAAATAAACTGCGAAAGAAAATCATAATCAAATATACAAAAAATGATCGGGCCGTTATTCAATGTCCTTCAAATCACTGCTTTTCATCACTTCAGAGCACCATTTGCCATTATCTTTTTTTGTAAATTTACCGCCTTATGACATCAGAACAATTTCAGCAGCTTATTTTAGAGGGCATTCCTCAAGTGTTGCCCCCAATCAAAGTGTACGACTTACAAATTAATCACGCACCCAAACGTAAAGATATTCTTTCAACAGAAGAAAAAAAACTAGCCTTACGTAATGCGCTCCGTTATTTTGAAGAGAAGCACCATTCTGTTCTGGCCGCTGAATTTGCTGAAGAATTAAAAACATACGGACGGATTTATATGTTTCGTTTTCGTCCTGATTATAAAATCTTTGCCCGTCCGATTCTTGAATATCCTCATAACAGTTTGCAGGCTGCCGCCATCATGCATATGCTCAGTAATAATCTTGATTACGCGGTGGCACAGCATCCACATGAATTAATAACTTACGGCGGTAATGGCGCGGTTTTTCAAAATTGGGCACAATACCTGCTAACCATGCAGTATCTGGCCACAATGACGGATGAACAAACACTGGTTCTGTATAGCGGGCATCCCATGGGCATTTTTCCTTCTCACAAAGACGCGCCTCGTGTTGTTGTTACAAACGGAATGATGATTCCGAATTACAGCAAGCCTGACGATTGGGAAAAGTTTAACGCTATGGGCGTAACTCAATACGGACAAATGACGGCAGGCAGTTTCATGTATATTGGTCCGCAGGGAATAGTTCATGGAACAACCATTACGGTAATGAATGCTGCGCGTAAAAAATTTAAAACCGAAGAAGAACGCAGAGGTAAATTATTTGTAACCTGTGGCTTAGGGGGCATGAGCGGGGCCCAACCCAAAGCGGCTAAAATAGCGGGCCTGGTATCCATCACTGCAGAAATAAATCCGAAAGCTGTAAAAACAAGACACGCCCAGGGTTGGGTGGATGAAGTGTTTGAAGACCTGGAAAAATTAATTGCCAGAACAAAAACCGCACAAACCAATAAAGAAGCAATTAGCCTGGCTTACCAGGGCAACGTGGTTGATTTATGGGAAAGACTGGTAAAAGAAAATATAAAAGTTGATATAGGTTCAGATCAAACCTCACTGCATAATCCGTGGGCAGGGGGTTACTACCCTGCCGATCTAACCTTGGAGCAAAGCAATAAAATGATGGCTGAACAACCCGGCCAGTTCAAAAAAGAAGTTCAGAAAACGCTCGTGAGGCACATTAATGCTGTTAATACTCTACATGAAACAGGAATGTATTTTTTCGATTATGGAAACGCTTTTTTACTTGAAGTGTCAAGGGCAGGCGGAGACGTCTTTAAAAATAAAGGATCAGATGAGTTTAAATACAACTCCTACGTTCAGGACATTTTAGGGCCCATGTGTTTCGATTACGGTTTTGGACCTTTCAGATGGGTGTGCACTTCGGCCAAGCCTGAAGACCTTGCCCTTACTGATAAAATAGCTCTGGAGATTTTGGAAGAAATTTATAAAACAGCTCCTGAAGAAATTAAACAGCAATTACACGATAATATTGTATGGATAAAAGAGGCTGGTGAAAATAATTTAGTGGTGGGATCACAAGCCCGGATTTTGTATGCTGATAGTGAAGGCAGGGTTAAAATTGCACAAGCTATTAATGCAGCAATTAAAGAAGGCAGAATATCCGCACCTGTAGTGTTAGGAAGAGATCATCACGATGTTAGCGGAACCGATTCGCCATACCGTGAAACTTCAAACATTTATGACGGCAGTAAATTTACCGCAGACATGGCCGTACAAAATTTCGTGGGTGATGCATTCAGGGGCGCAACGTGGGTAAGCCTGCATAATGGCGGAGGTGTTGGATGGGGAGAAGTTATAAACGGTGGTTTTGGATTGGTGCTTGATGGTACCGCAGACTCTGAAAGAAGACTCAACTCCATGCTGTTTTGGGATGTTAATAATGGAATTGCAAGAAGAAGCTGGGCACGCAACCAAGAAGCCATTTTTGCAATTAAACGTGAAATGGCGCGCACGCCTAATCTTAAAGTTACACTGCCTAATTTAGTTGATGATAAAACCCTGGAGGGTCTTGTGGATCAAGTTTAAGACCATTGGAAAAACATAAAACAAGCATTGTTAACTTTTTAACAAGGTTATCCCGCAACAGACATAAATAAGAATTTATTTTTTCAGCGAATCTCTTATTTCCGCTAAAAGAATTTCCGTTTTAGTTAATTCAGGAACAACCACCACAATCTCTTCTTTCTTTTTCATTCGGTTAATTGCTTTAATTATTAAAAAAAGAATAAAGGCGACAATAATAAAATTTATTACGTTAGATAAAAACGCACCGTATTTAACCGAGCCAAAAACAGTAAGATCTTTAATATTGCTTAAGTGAGCCGCCTCCAGCGCAGGCTTCAGGAGTAGCGGGGTAATTACATCATCTATAAGTGAACCGATTATCTTATTAAATGCCGCGCCAATTACAACACCAACCGCAAGATCAATTACGTTTCCTTTTAAAGCGAACTCTTTAAACTCTTTTACAATGGCCATAAGGTGTAAGTTTTTTAATTATTGTTTCCTAAAACTTTCAACAATTCATCAAGTTTTGGAGTAAGTATTATTTCTGTCCTGCGGTTCTTTTTTCTTGCTTCAGGAGTTTTAGCAGGATCTAATGGAAAATATTCTCCGCGCCCTGCAGATGTAATTCTTTGCGCGTCTATTTTGGCATTTGACAATAAAATCTTAGTTACAGAGGTAGCGCGAATAACACTAAGATCCCAGTTATCTTTAATTTCACCGGCACCTTTCATTGGAACATCATCCGTGTGACCTTCCACCATTACATTGATATCTGTATTTGTTTCGAGTACTTTTGCCACACTTTTCAACGCTTCAACGCCGCGCGCTTCCACATTGGTTTTTCCGCTGGCAAATAACAGACTCTCATCCATACTTACATACACCTTTCCGTTTTTCTGAGTGATGGTTAATCCCTTGTTTTCAAAGCCTAACAGAGCATCACTTAATTTTTTCTTAAGATCGGTCGCAGCCTGATCTTTTTTCTTAAGTATGTCTTCGAGTTCATTTACACGCGCTTCTCTTTGCTTTAACTGAACGCTTAATTCATCCAGATCTTGTTTTTGTTTGTTTAATTTTGCTTCGAGAGCTTTCAGTTCATCTTCCTTTTTAAGAAGTTGCTCTCTTGTCATTTGCAAATCGCCGCTAAGCTTAGAGTTATCATTATTGCTGCCGGTAAGCAATTTATTTAACCGGTCCATTAACTGTTCGTTTAGCGTATTTAACTTATCATATTTTGAAGTAAGATTACGGTAATTACTGCCAATGATAGAAGTATCGCGTTTTAAACCAACATTCTCTTTTTCGTTTTTAACCATTTGTTCTTTTAACTCCGCAATTTTCGCTTCGTTTTCCTGGGCGCTTTTTTTAAGAGATTCGCGTTCTGTTTCGCAGGCATTCAGTTTGGCTTTTGTTTCTTCCATTAATCTTGCGGGAACACATGAAAACGCCAGAGCGCCCGTTATAATTGCTATTGAAAAATATTTTTTAATCATGTTTAAATTTAAGGGTAAAATTCAACACTAAACGCGGGGTTATCGGATGTTTTTAACAATAAAGGTGTTTATATTTGATGACCTTCCAAATTATAAAGTATGCAGATTAAATCATTTGAAGAATATAAAAATACCTATGAACATAGCGTTCGCGAACCCGAACAGTTTTGGGCAGGCATTGCTGAAAATTTTACATGGAAGAAAAAATGGGATAAAGTTTTAGAGTGGAACTTTAAGACCCCTGAAATAAAATGGTTTTTAAATGCTAAGTTCAATATTACTGAGAACTGTATTGACAGGCATTTACCGGCAAAAGCCAACGACGTTGCTTTTTATTTTGAAGAGAATGAAGATGGAAAACCGAATAAGGCAATTACCTTTCAAAATCTGCATGATGAAGTTTGTAAACTTGCGAACGTATTAAAAAATTTTGGTGTTAATAAAGGTGACAGGGTTTGTATTTATTTGCCCATGGTGCCCGAAGCGGTTTATTCACTGTTGGCCTGTGCAAGAATTGGCGCTGTTCATTCGGTAGTATTCGGTGGCTTTAGCGCGCAAGCCTTGCAGGACCGCATTAATGACAGCTCATGTAAAGTAGTGCTTACAAGCGACGGCGCCTTTCGTGGAAGTAAAAAAATACCAATGAAAGCTACAGTTGATGAAGCTTTAAGTGCTTGTCCTACCATTAAAAAAGTATTGGTATTAAAACATACACTTGAAAAAGTTAATATGGTGGCAGTTCGCGACCACGATTGGGAAACCGAAACAGTAACACAGCCCCCTGTATGTGAAGCCACTTCAATGGATAGCGAAGATCCATTATTTATTTTGTACACATCGGGCAGCACCGGAAAACCAAAAGGCGTTGTGCATACCTGTGGGGGATACATGGTATTTACCTGTTACAGCTTTTTAAATGTGTTCCAGTATCAGCCGGGTCAGGTATACTGGTGCACCGCTGATGTTGGATGGGTTACCGGTCATTCTTACATTACTTACGGTCCGCTCCTTGCCGGAGCCACTTCTGTGTTATTTGAAGGTGTTCCAAACTACCCCGACAGCGGCAGATTCTGGAAAATCGTTGATAAATTAAAAGTGAATGTTTTTTATACAGCTCCCACTGCGATCCGGGCCCTGGAAGCCGCCGGCCTTGATTTTGTAAAGCCATACGATTTGTCTTCTTTAAAAGTGTTAGGTAGTGTTGGCGAACCAATTAATGAAGAAGCATGGCAATGGTATCATAAAAATATTGGCAAAGAAAAATGTCCGATCGTTGACACCTGGTGGCAGACAGAAACCGGTGGAATTTTAATCTCTCCTTTAGCAAATATTACAAGTACCAAGCCCGGCTATGCCACGCTTCCTTTGCCTGGAATACAACCCATTCTGGTTGACGATAAAGGAAAAGAAATAACAGGAAATGGGGTAGAAGGAAATTTATGCATCAAATTCCCGTGGCCCTCAATAATAAGAACAACATATGGCGATCATGAACGGTGCCGCCAGACTTATTTTACAACCTACCCGGGCTTGTACTTTACAGGAGACGGCTGCAAGCGCGATGAAGATGGCTATTACCGGATTACCGGCCGTGTTGACGATGTTATAAACGTAAGTGGACATCGTATTGGCACCGCAGAAGTTGAGAGTGCCATTAACGAATGCACTGCGGTGGTGGAATCGGCTGTTGTGGGGTATCCTCATGATATAAAAGGTCAGGGTATTTACGCTTTTTGTATTGTACCTAAAACCACTAAAACGCATGAAGAGATCAGACAAGAGATCCTAAATTCAGTGAACAAAATTATCGGGCCCATAGCTAAACCTGATAAAATACAAATTGTCAGTGGTCTGCCAAAAACCCGCAGCGGCAAGATTATGCGTAGAATTTTAAGAAAAGTTGCCGAAGGAGAAATACATAATCTGGGAGATATTTCTACCCTGCTCGATCCTTTGGTTGTTGAAGAAATCGTGAAAGGAAAAATCTGATTGAAAGAATTTTCTTATAGTAGCTTTCAATCTCCTCTTGGAGAAATTGAAATAAAATATGATAATAACAACATCTATTCTTTTCATTTTGTGGATAATAAATCCTCACATATAATTTCGGCCGTACATTCCCCCGTCATACAAAAAGCTCATGATCAGCTGCACAGATATTTTAATGGTAATTTGCAGCAATTCGATCTTCCTTTAAAAATGGAAGGAACAGTGTTCCAGAAAAAAGTATGGTCACGGCTTTGCACGATAAATTTCGGAAAAACCATCTCCTATCTTGAGCTGGCAATACAGCTTGAAGATGAAAAGTGCATTAGGGCAGCGGCTTCGGCTAATGGCAAAAATCCTTTTGCCATAATAGTTCCATGCCACCGCGTTATTGGAAAAAATGGAAACTTAACGGGTTATGCGGGTCAGCTTTGGCGGAAACAGTGGCTTTTAGACCATGAAGCCAGGATAACCGGCGTTTACAATAAGCTTTTTTAACCATTTACTTCCCGGCCTTAACTGTTTTAAATTTACTTAGTTTTCGTACCTTCACATGATAGTCTTGAAGACTGGAGTTCTTATATGGAAATAGATTTAGAGGCGGAACGTAAAGAAATTTTAAACCGCTATAAGCTTTTAATGAAGGCCTGCAAGCGCAGACTTGAAAAAGGCGATAAAGAAATAATTCGAAAGGCCTTCGAAGTAGCCGTTGAAGCGCATAAAGAAATGCGACGCAAAAGCGGTGAGCCTTATATTTATCATCCCATTGCTGTAGCACAAATTTGCGCAGAAGAAATTGGCCTCGGTACAACAGGCATTGTATGTGCACTTCTTCACGATACAGTTGAAGATACCGACCTTACACTTGAGGATATAAGCGGATTGTTCGGGGATAAGGTTTCGCAAATCATTAATGGACTTACGAAAATATCTGGTGTAATAGATAATACATCTTCCATTCAGGCAGAAAATTTTAGAAAAGTACTCCTCACCATGAGTGAGGATATCAGGGTAATTCTTATCAAACTTGCCGACAGGCTTCATAACATGCGAACGCTTGAGCACATGAAGCGTGATAAGCAGATGAAAATAGCCAGCGAAACACTTTTTTTGTATGCGCCGCTCGCTCACAGGCTTGGCTTAAACACCATTAAAACAGAACTGGAAGATCTTGGCTTAAAGTATACCGATACAGAAGGATATAATGAGATTGCAGCCAAATTAAAAGAAACCGAACCGGAGAGACAACGTTTTATAGAAAAATTTATTGAGCCTTTAAAAGAAATTCTTACCGAACAGGGTTTTAAATTTAAAATGTTTGGACGGCCAAAATCTATCTTCAGTATTTTTAATAAAGTTAAAACAAAGGGAGTACTGTTTGAAGAGATCTACGATTTGTTCGCGATACGTATAGTTATTGATACGCCGCAGGAACTGGAAAAATCGGATTGCTGGAAAGTATACTCCATTATAACAGATTTTTATCACCCGAGTCCCGATCGTTTACGCGATTGGATCAGCACCCCAAAAAGCAATGGATATGAAAGCCTTCATACTACCGTTATGGGGCCGCAGGGCAAATGGGTTGAGGTTCAGATCCGAACCGTTAGAATGGATGATCTTGCCGAGAACGGTTATGCCGCTCATTGGAAATACAAGGCACATGCAGCTGATAAAGAAAGTAAACTCGAAAGCTGGCTTTTACGCATTCGCGAAATGTTGGAAAATCCTGATCCCAACGCCCTGGAGTTTATCGATGATTTTAAATTGAATTTGTTCAGCGATGAGTTGTTTGCATTCACTCCAAAGGGCGATATGAAAACATTACCCATTCACTCCACCGCCCTTGATTTTGCATTTGAAATACACACGCAGGTAGGTGAGCATTGCATTGGGGCAAAAGTAAATCACAAACTTGTTCCCTTAAGTTATGCCTTAAAAAGCGGCGATCAGGTTGAAATACTTACCAGTAATAAGCAAACCCCAAAAGAAGACTGGCTTAATTATGTTATTACCGCCAAGGCAAAATCTAAAATAAAAAATTCGCTTAAGGAACAACGGAAAAAGATTGCGGAAGACGGCAGAGAAATACTTGAAAGGAAGTTTTATAAACTGAAAATGGATTTTACCCTGCAGAACGTTAATGATTTCTGTAACTATTTAAAACTGCCATCCTCACAGGAACTCTTTTACCGGGCCGCGGTAGGAAATGTTGATCTTAAAGAAATAAAAGCATGGATAAGATTTAAGGAAACCCCGGGCAAGCCGCAGCACAAAAAGGAAGCTCCTAAATTAGAGCAACTTGTAACCAACGCTAGAGGCTCTACAAACATGCTGGTTATTGGCGATGATATGCAAAAGCTGGATTATAAACTATCCCCTTGCTGTAATCCTATTCCCGGAGACGACGTTTTTGGTTTCATAACTGTAAGCGAAGGAATAAAAATTCACCGGGTTAACTGCCCTAATGCCATTAAACTTTTATCAAACTATGCTTACCGTGTTGTAAAGGCTAAATGGATGAACGACCAGATGATTTCATTTCTTGCCGGAATTAAAATTATTGGAACAGATGAAATCGGTCTTGTAAATAATATTACGAAAATAATTTCAAACGAAAATAATGTAAACATGCGCTCTATTAATTTTGATACGGACGGAGGAATGTTTGAAGGTACCATTATGATTTACGTACACGACACCAAGCACCTGAGTCACCTGGTGGAAAATCTTAAAAAAGTAAAAGGGGTTACAAAAATTGAAAGGATTGACGAAAAACATTAGCTTTTCATTTCGCGTACTTTTAGTTTACCCGCGGGGTTACCCTGGTAAATCCAATATGGCTCAAGGCTTTTAGTGGCAACGCTGCCAACCGTTAGTAAACTGTGGCTCCCGAGTCTAACACCAGGGCAAACAACCGTTTTTGCTCCGGCCCAGGCTCCCTCCTCAAGTGTTATTTCACCTACAAGTAAATCAAAGGTTGATCTTTTATAATTGTGATTGCCACATAATAACAGGGCTCCCTGGGAAAGACAGGAATTGCTTTTAAGAGTTACTTTAGCAAGATTATCAATCCACACCTGTTCGCCTATCCATACATGATCTCCCACTTCTAATTTCCAGGGATATTTAATTGACACATGAGGCTTTATAGTAACATCTTTTCCAATTTTAGCGCCAAAAGCTCTTAATAAAAAGCGTTTAACTCCGTAAAACGGAAAAGAAGACTTAAAAAAATAGGCACTGATAAAATACCATAACGCTCTTTTTAGTTTGCTTCCTCCCGGCTTATACCAGGAGTTATCAAAGGTTGACAGATTACTTTTGACCAGATTCATTAAATATACTTTTATATTGTTCCAGATTTTTTTCGATGTTCAGTTTACCGCTAATATAGTTTATCGCAGCTTCACTCTTTAGTCCATAATCCTTTCCATTAAGATCCGCCAATTCGGTAATCGCATTTACAAAGGCTTGTTTATCATTTAAACTCAACGCATAGCCGGCATTATTTTTTTCCAGATCATTCCATGGTGTTTGGTCGCTAATAATTGCAACACAACCACATAACAAACTTTCAACAATAGAATGACCAAAGTTTTCGTTTAACGTTGGCAAAAACAGTGCGTGATAAGAAGAAATTATAGATTGCACCTCATTAAACTGCAGTTCTTGCCGGTACTTAACTTTTATATTTGAAGGCAATTTAGTAATAAGGCTTAAGCAATTTTCCCAATAAAGCTTGTCTTCAATGTTTCCGTAAATATCATATTCCACATCATAGTCCTTAGGAACTAACGCCAATACTTCCAGTGCATACGCCAGATTTTTTACTTTTGCTATCCTGGAAAGATAAAAAAGCTTTAGGCCTTTTTCTTGTTTCGGCTTTGAGATGGAATATATTGTTCCGGAATTAATATTAGGTGCCAAAAAAACCTTCGCCTTTTTAAATTGATTTAATATGTCATTTTTTTCCTCCTGATTAGTGGCATGAAAAAAAACATTCTTATAAGCGCCCGAAAGTTTGGCGAAGAGTAAAAATAAATTTTTCTTTAATGGTTTTAAACCCAGCGCTCCCTTGCTTAACATTCCTCTGGGAGCCAGTAACACCGGAAAATTAAGCAACCCATTACTTTTTGCTTTAATTATGTTTATAGAAAAAAAGTAGGACCAAAAACTATTTATATAAACAAGATCGGGATTAATTTCGTTTATTTTATTTATTACATTTTTACTGTTTAACTCTTCTTTGGAAAAATAGTAATAGGTAAGTTCGTCTTTTTCGAAAAAAACATCCGGCTGAATATCTTTATAAGCAAGATTTGAACCAAGATCGTTGTTGGTGGTAATTATATAAAAATCATACCCGGTTTTTAAAAGAGAGGTAAGCGAAAAAATGGAACGGACAGGCCCACCCGCTTTGGTGCCCGGCAAATACCAATCGGTAAGAATGACTATTTTTAATTTACGCGCGATATTAACTTTGTATTTTATTTTCAGACAGCCAATTATTAAAAACAACCAGGTGCCAGATTCTGCTCCAGGTAACGGTAGGATCATTAATCAAAAATTTATTCCACAGTTTTTTTATTTCCGTTCCATAACAGAAATCGCGCTCGCTTAACTCATTAATATTTTGCTCACAAAAACTTTTTAGTTCATTTTTCATCCAGTCTTTCCAGGGCAGTGTAAAGCCCATCTTCGGCCTGTTCACTATTTCAGAGGGAAGAAGATCGCCAAGGCTATCGACCAATAATTTTTTAGGCGTGTGAGGAAATTTATGTTCATCGTTAACCGATAAAACAAATTCTATAAGTTTATAATCAAGAAACGGCTCTCTCACTTCAAGGGCCACTGCCATGCTCATTTGATCTGTATCTCTCAAAAGTGTGTTTTGCAAATACGTGCTTATCTCACATATGGAAACAGCACTTAATAAATGATCTTTAACCTGCGGAACGGCAGAAAGAATTTGATTCATCTGGATAAAGGAAGAAGGATTTTTTAAAAGTGCCGACAATTCTTTTTGAGTGAATACACTTCTATTTAAAGGATATGCCGAATTAAAATTTATGGAGGGCTGACCTAAAAGTTCAGAAATTTTATTGCCACTCACAGACTTTTTTCTTCGCCTTATGATTTCCGCGCCAGCTTTCCGCAGTAGTTGAGGAACAGCGTTTAGCCATGCCTTTTTTTGCAACTCAGCCATTCTTTTAAACACATCATAACCTGCAAAAAGTTCATCTCCTCCAATTCCGCTCAGGGCCATTGTTACACCGGCTTGCCTGGTAGCCTTTGAAACAATGAATGTATTAGGGCCATCACCACTGGGGTGATCAATGGCAGATAAGGCTTCGGGCAACTGTTTTAAAAAATCACCCGGACTTAATTTTATTTCGTGATGTGTGGTATTGTATTCTTTTGCTATTAACCGTGCGTACTGCGATTCTGAGAATTCACTTTCATCAAAACTTATATTAAACGTTTGAATTTTCTCAGAACTTACTTTAGACATTAGACCTACTATGGCACTTGAATCTATTCCCCCGGATAAAAAAGCGCCAAAGGGCACATCAGCTACCAACCGTTGCTGCACAGAATGCGCAAGGAGCTCTTTAATTTTTGCGCAAATCTGAGCATAAGATAAGCCCTCAGTAATATTCGAAATATTGTTGATTGAATAATATTTTGTTATCTGCGCTTGGCCTTCTTTCAATTCAATGAAATGGCCGGGCATTAACATTTTTATTCCTCTAATTATTGTATTGGGTGCAAATACAGTTTGAAACATGAAGTATTCACCTAAGACTGTAGTATTGAGTTTGAACTGTTTTATACCGGAATGTATAATGGGTCTGATTTCACTTGAAAAAGTGAACACATTTTCATCGTAATAATAATATAAAGGCTTTACACCAATTCTATCCCTGGCAATAAATATTGTTTTATTTACCGTATCATAAATGGTAAATGCATACATACCACTGAACATTTGCAAACATCCGTTACCCCATCGTATATACGCGGCCAGAATAACTTCAGTATCGCTATTGGTTTTAAAAAAATAAGGTTTTTGTGCTGTACCGTGCGGGGCTTGCTGCAGCTGCAGTTTAAGGTCGCGATAGTTATAAAGTTCGCCATTATAAACAATGACATATCGCTTATCACCTGAAAAAAAAGGCTGATTACCTTCAGAACTAATATCTATGATAGATAGGCGCCGGTGACCGAGCGTAACATTGTCTTTACTCCAGAGCCCTTCATTATCCGGTCCGCGATGTGCAAGGCATTTATTCATTCCCTTCACAATTACTTCACGGCTGCCCTGATCCAGTGATTTAGAAATTATCCCTGTAATGCCGCACATTTATTCTTTACCGATAGCTTTTAAGAAGCGTTTGTCATTCATCATTAATTTCAAGCCTTCTTCAATGCTTATCAGTTCTTTGTTTAAAATAGTCTTCATTTTTGAATTGTCGGGCTGCCTGCGTGTCATATCACCATCTTTTAAAGGAGGGTGAAAAACTATTTTAGAGGAGGAGCCGGTAACTTTTATGACTAATTCGGCTAATTGCTTTATTGACATTAACTGATCATTACCAATATTAATAACATCGTTTTCAAGTAACTTTTGTTCCATGATCTTATAACATACGGCAACCGTATCTTCAACATAAGTAAAGGTGCGGGTTTGCGATCCATCGCCATAAATTACAATGTCCCTATTTTTAAGCGCAGCTTCTAAAAAACGTGATACCACAAAATCTGTACTTTGGTTAGGACCATAAGTGTTAAAGAAGCGGAAAATAGTATAATGCAAGCCGTATTCCTGCCAGTAACTTCTAAAAAAACATTCGCCTACATTTTTCACAACGGCATAAGGCACCCTGGAATTAAGCGGGGTACTGTATTCATTCTGTGGTAATTCAACAGGCTCACCATATACTTCGGAGCTTGATGCGAAAAACACATGTTTTACCGAAGAGTTTTTTGAAAGGTTTAAAATGTTTTTAATTCCATCTATATCGTTTAGAACACTTATAGGATTCTCCTGTGTACGTTGCACACCTACTACAGCAGCAAAATGAAAGACATACTCAAAATGATGCTTTTGCATGACGTTGGAAATGTTGTTCAGATTATTGACATCTCCTTCAATAAACTCCCAATTGCTTTTTTCTTTTGAAGGAAGTTTAGTTATAACACCCGTTGAAAGATTATCAAAAATAACAACGTAATTTTTTTCGTCGGAAATTATTTTTTCAATAAGAGCGCTGGCTATATTACCCGCTCCTCCGGTAACCAATATTTTATTTGCGGTATCCATTAATAATGTCTTTTACAGTTTTTGCCCATTGAAGCGGCGTTATTTTTTGGGCTAAATCATGGCTTTCTAAACACATTTTCAGTAATTCGCCATTACCTAAAGATATTACCTTTTTTAATGAATTTTTAATTTCCTGAACATTTTCTTTATTAAAAGAATATCCGTTTTTATTTTCATTAAGAAAAGCTTCTTTGGCCCCAACTTCATTACTCAAAAGCAAGGGAAATCCTGCCGCAGCGTATTCCTGCACCACCACGGCCCAGGGCTCGAATCTGCTTGGAAGAACAAAAACAGAGCATTGTTTAAGAATGGGTGTTAAATCTTTAGGCTGAACAAAACCGAAATGTTTTATTTTCGGATGCTCAACAGGTGAAATACTACCTGTGCCAAGGCACCATAATTCCCAGTCGTTTGGGCTTTCGTTTTGCAACTGAATAAAGGCTTCCCAGAGATCTGTAATTCCTTTAAATTCATAATACCTTCCAACAAATAAAAACCTGTGAGGAAGATTTTTCTTCTTTTCTTCAATAAGTTCCTTATACAAAAGATTAAATTTATCCAGATCGCAGCAATAAAATCCGGTGTTTATATGGTCTGCACGAAATCCCAGTTTTTGCGCGTAAGTTAGTTGTGGCTTGCCGGGCACCCATGCGTGTGAAAAACGATTTTTTAAAAGAAACGGACTTAACAAAGTTGCCAGCCGTTGCTTTACAGATCCGGTCCAATGCGTATCACAAGCAACCACTGTGGGTATTGTTTTAAAATAGGGTTTAACTGCCTTAAGATAATCTTTATCTATCCACCCGCTGCAAATGATAATGTCGGGTTTAATACCCGCAACAAGGTTATGCAACTGTTGAAGTGTGTAATTATTCTTATCATAAACTTTAATTTTATCGGGAAACTCAAATTGAAAAGGCGCTTCCTTATTTACCGGCCAGCGAACAATGTGAACCGTTCCGTAGTGAGACAAGTATTTGCAGCTGTTAATGAAATAATCTGCCAGCTCGGTATATAAAAACAAAAAATTCATAATAACAATTACAAGAATTAAATGATGTTTACTTCTCTTTCAAGCTTTACTCCGAATTTATCAAAAACTTTTTGCAGCACATATGCTGAAAGTTCCATTACATCCCCGCCTTTGGCTTGACCCATATTTACAAGTACAAGCGCCTGCTTATTGTGCACCGCGGCACCATGATGTTGATATCCCTTTAATCCTGCCTGTTCAATAAGCCAGCCAGCGGCCAGTTTATAATTACCATTTGCCAGCGGATATGCTACAAGGTCAGGGAAGTCAACTTTTAATTGATTGTATTTTTCCGCACTCACTTCCGGATTTTTAAAAAAACTTCCGGCATTGCCTGTTACCGCAGGGTCAGGAAGCTTACTTTGACGAATGCGAATTACCGCGTCAGAAACATCTTTGATGCCGGGATTAGTTATTCCGGCAGTCTGAAGTTCGCTTGTTATAGCCCCATAAGATACATTCACATCAGCATGTTTTTTTAATTTAAAACTTACAGATCCTATCAAATATTGATTTTTAAATTCGTGTTTAAAAACACTTTCTCTATAACCGAATTTACATTCTTCCTTTTTAAAAACCTTTTTACTTCCGGTATTAATATCGTAAGCCTCAAGTTCTTCAAAAATTTCTTTTATTTCAACACCATAGGCGCCTATGTTCTGCATCGGACTGGCACCAACACATCCCGGTATTAACGAAAGATTTTCCACTCCGCAAAACCCTTTTTCAATGCACCACAATACGAAGCCATGCCAGCTTTCTCCTGCCCCAATCTTTACAACAACAGTGTCATTATCTTCGAAAATAATTTCCTTACCCTTTAAATTGTTTTTTAAAACAATGCCGTTGAAATTTTTAGTGAAGAGAATGTTACTGCCTCCGCCAATTATTAATCTTTCATTATTTATGAAAACCGGATGGGTTATAAGTTCCTGAAAATCCGCGATAGAATTTACTTCGGTAAAATATGTGCAGAAAGCTTCAATACCAAATGTATTATACCCTTTAAGGTTTATATTTTCCGCGATGTTCAGCATTCATCAACAAAAATAACCAATAAAATAAGGGTAATATTTCTATCTTTAGGCTGATATCAACAAACCGTTTGTTTACAACAAAAAAAATAGCCGCCGTTAGTGTTATTAACGATCTTGTAACCGATAACCGTGTTAATAAAACATGTCAGGTGCTAATAGAGTCAGGTTATGAGGTAATTCTGATTGGCAGAGTGTTGCCCGAATCTCTTCCTTTGCCTGCATGGCAATTTAAGGCGGTAAGGATGAATCTGATTTTCAAACAAGGCCCGCTGTTTTATCTGTTTTTTAACCTGCGGCTTTTTCTTAAATTATTATTTATTAAAAGAGATCTGCTTTTTGCAAACGATCTTGACACGCTTTTACCAAATTATCTGGTCAGTAAACTAAAAAAAATTCCTCTCGTGTATGATAGTCACGAACTTTTTACCGAGGTACCCGAATTAATAAACTCTTCGTTTAAAAGAAAGGCTTGGCTTAAACTTGAAAGAAAAATTATTCCTCGCTTAAAAAATTGTTTAACCGTTAATGAAAGTATTGCTAAAATTTTTGAAAATAAGTATGGGGTTCAATTTAAAGTCATAAGAAACATTCCTTCTCCATTAAAAGATTTTAAACCTGTTTCACGGCAACGCCTTAATATGCGCACCGATAAAAAAATAATAATCATGCAGGGCGCGGGAATTAATATTGACCGGGGAGCCGAAGAATTAATTGAGGCCATGCGGTATGTAAGCAATGCCATTCTTTATATTATTGGAAGCGGAGACGTGTGGCGGATTCTTGAAAAGAGGATATTGGAACTTAACCTCCGCGAAAAAGTAATCCTTATAAAAAAAATACCGCGTAAAGAATTAATGGCGTATACATACAATGCCGATCTTGGCGTGAGCATCGACAAAAACACCAATCTCAATTATTTTAATAGTCTGCCCAATAAAATATTTGATTATCTCCACGCCGGAATCCCCGTATTATCAAGCCGTTTACCGGAACTGGAAAAAATTATTTCCAAATATGACGTTGGTATTTTTATTGAGAATCATGACCCCAAACACATTGCCTCAGTGATCAATGGCCTTCTTTCTTCCGACAGATTAAATCAATTAAAAACAAATACATTTAAGGCGGCAGGTGAACTCAACTGGGAGAATGAAAGACAAAAGTATTTAGAGATAATTAAAAACATTCACTATTAATTTTATTACTTTTATATACTAAACATTATGGAATTTTCAGCTCAACAAATCGCGCAACTCCTTAACGGAACCGTTGAAGGCGACAAAAATGCCCTGGTTAATAATCTCTCCAAGATTGAAGAAGGTTTACCTAAAACACTTTCATTTTTATCAAATCCAAAATACACACCGTACATTTATACAACGGATGCAAGCATAGTTATAGTTAATAACAGTCTTGTACTTGACAAACCCATTAAGAGTACATGCACTTTAATTCGCGTTGACAATGCATATGAATCGTTTGCCAAATTACTGGCAATGTATCATGAAGTAAAAGGTTCGAAAACAGGTATAGAACAGCCAAGTTTTATCCATCAAACCGCTAAGCTTGGCACCGATTGCTACATAGGAGCTTTCGCATACATTGGTCAGAATGTTCAGATTGGAAATAATGTAAAAATTTACCCGAATGTGTATGTTGGCGATAACTGTACAATAGGAGATAACACGTGCATTTATCCCGGCGTAAAAATTTATCACGAATGTAAGATTGGCGGACATTGTACTATTCATTCCAACACTGTTATAGGAAGCGACGGCTTTGGTTTCGCGCCAAATTCGCAGGGTGAAGCATTTGCAAAAGTGCCGCAAATAGGAAATGTTATTATTGAAGATCAGGTAGAGATAGGTTCAAATAGCTCAATTGACAGGGCAACCATGGGTTCAACCATTTTGCGCAAAGGAGTTAAACTTGACAACCTTGTTCAGATAGCGCATAATGTCGAGGTGGGTGAAAATACTGTTATAGCCGGATTAACAGGCGTAGCCGGCTCAACCAAAGTTGGCAAAAACTGCATGATTGCTGCACAGGTTGGAATTGTAGGCCATATTAAGATTGCCGACGGTGTTAAAATTGCCGGGCAGTCAGGCATAGGCAACAGCATTGAAAAAGAAGGAGACATTGTTCAGGGCTCACCGGCGTTCAGCATAGGTGATTATAAACGGAGTTATGTTTTGTTCAGAAGCCTTCCTAAATTGAACGACCGCATTAATGATCTCACCAAAAAATTAAACTCCAAATGAAAGTAGATATTCTCGCCATAGGTATTCACCCCGATGATGTTGAACTTTCCTGCAGCGGTACCATACTCAAACATATTTCACTCGGGAAAAAAGCTGGCATTCTTGATCTTACTCTTGGAGAGCTTGGTACACGGGGAAGTGCCGAACTCAGAACAAAAGAAGCCATGCAGTCGGCTAAAATACTCGGCGTTGATTTCAGAACACAACTTAATTTTAAAGACGGTTTTTTTACCAACGATCAGACTCACCAGCTAAGAATTATCGAACAGATACGACTGCACCGACCCGACATTATATTGTGTAACGCCATTAGTGACCGGCATCCTGATCATGGACGAGCCGCCAAACTTGTAACGGACGCTTGTTTTTACAGCGGTCTTGTTAAGATTGAAACATCATTCGATAATGCGGCTCAGGCCGCCTGGCGACCAAAAGCAGTTTATCATTACATACAGGATCAATATATTCATCCTCACTTTGTAATTGATATAAGTGATTTTGTGGAAACAAAACATAAAGCCATTATGGCATTTTCATCGCAATTTTATGATCCTTCTTCAAAAGAACCTGAAACTCCCATTTCCGGAAAAAATTTTTTAGAAAACGTAAACGCAAAAATGTCTGTTTGGGGAAGGGCGATAAATGTTCAGTATGCCGAAGGATTTACTACTAACAGATATGCGGGTGTAAATAACCTATTTGATCTTATTTAGCAAGGAAACTTTTAATGGCTTCGCAAACTTCAGGCACCGCTTCAAGATTCAAAGTATGACCTGCCTTTTTAATAATTGTCATTTCAGAATTTTTAATGTTCAGATGTACTTCATTTGCCATGTGTAAGGGGATCAAAAGATCTTTTTCTCCATGTATTATTAAAGTAGGAGCTTGAATTTCTTTCAACCTTGGCCGGAAATCTTTCCTGTCGTTTGTTGCATGCATCAACTTCATTAAGGCTTCATTATTTTCATTCAGTCCTTTTCTCGCAGCCTTCATCATGTCAATTGGAATTAAAGGGTTATTAAAATAATTTTCGCTTAATACGTTTGGCAACATTACATCCAGCATTAAGTTATATCCGCCGGTTTCGAGCGCGCGCGCCCAGCTGTAACCAATAGCTTCAAAATAAGGAGTACTGTGAGCGAAAGTAGCAATAAGTATAAGCTTTTTTAAATACGTTGGGTAAAGAACTGCAAAGTGCTGCCCCACAGCGCTGCCGTAAGACAAACCAATTATCACAGGATGTTTAATACTCTCTTTATCAAGTACAGCTTTAACATCCTTTGCGTGCTGATCAAAATTTCTCCACTCTCCTTCTTTACTGCTTTGTCCCTGAAAAATAAAATCTAAAAGAATTATTTTATAATCTGCTTTAAAATGCTGTTGTACAAAATACCAGGATAAGGTAGACTGAGTTAATCCATTTAAAAAAACAATGGTTTCCATGCTTTGCTCGTTGCCTTGTACCTCATAGTATACGTCAAGATTATCGTGAGTTTTGCAGATCATACTTTTTATTTAATTTTTTATATATACTTTAAAATAGCTTTTTTAGCAGTTATATCCATCGTTACTTTTTTACCAAAATATATGGCCCTGTTATCGTCTATGTGTCCCGCGGGAAATTCAAAACATACCGGATAATTATAATCTTTTACCGCATCCATTATTATTTGTTCAGGTGTATTCCCGTAAGGAACGGCATTGTCTTTCATTTCACTCATGCCTCCTACAACCAAACCTTTCAAATGTTTTAATTTACCACTTCGCTTTAACTGAAGCATCATTCTATCCAAATGATATAATTGTTCATCCAGATCTTCAAGAAATAATATTTTACCTCTGGTAGAAATATCATCAATACTTCCGCTTACCGCAAACAAAAGTGAAAGATTACCACCTATAATTATTCCTTTGGCCTTGCCTTTTCTGTTGAATGCATTTGGTTTAAGATTATAATTTATTTTTTCTCCGAACAATGCTTTTTTTAGCGAATGTGTTGCTTCAGTATGTTTTGGAAACTGGAAAGCCATGGTGGCATGTAACGATGCCATTTTTAAGTTATGAAGACGGTTATGTATAACCGTAACATCACTATAACCGATAAACCATTTTGGATATTTAACCATCCCTTTAAAACTAACGGAATCAATTATTCTTAAGGTACCGTATCCGCCGCCGGTTACTAAAATAGCCTTTGCTGTTTTATGATTCAGTGCCCATTGCAAATCCCGCGCCCGTTCTTCATCGCTTCCTGCGAATTGATGATGCTCTTTAAAAACATTGAGGCCTGTTTCAACCCTAAGTCCCCAACCTGTAAGTATGTCTATGGCAGGCTGAACGCTTTCCCTGGAGCGCTTACGGGCGGTGGCAATAAGTAAAATCAAATCGCCTTCTTGTAAATAGGCAGGAACAGTGATCATGAATAATACCGGAATTATCTGCGGGCTTTCGCTGATTTTTTAACCGTTATTTTATTTTTCTTCTCTTTTTGTTTTTCCTGAAAAGCGATGTTCTGAATATTTTGTTTGTACTTTTTATTTTCAGGTTCATTATTCACTTTAACATGATACCACAATTCACCGCTTTTGATACGATAAATCTGCATTTCAGAAACTTTAAATTTAGCCGCTATCTGCTTAAAGGTTAATTTTCTTTTAGGATCCCAGATAAGTTTTTTTACTTCAAGTACTTTCTTTTCATCAAAAACTTTTGCGGTACTGCTTATTGTTATTGCCCTACGCTTGCGCGATTGTATAGAATTAGGGCTGAATGTAACATGTTCTCTGTGCTCCTGAGGTGTTACCCATTTTAAATTAGAAGGTTTATCATTTAAATAATCATGATCTTTTCTTATAACCATCGTTTGTTTTGGAGAAGACTTTTTTACAAACGCTTTTGCAACTTCTTTATAGATGAACAAACCTTTTGATTTACCGTTAAGTTTATAGTTATACCGGTAACCTCCGTCCTGTGGTTGAAAAGTTCTAACCTCAACGCTACCTTTCTTATCAGTAATAACGCCAAATCTTCCTTGACTTGACACTGCATACTTTACTCCCGGCTTTTTACCTTTAAAGCTTACAGGTTTCCAGATTTCTTTTTGATTTCCCATTTTTTTAATGACTTATTAATTTATTTTTTACAACACTTATAAGTATCTTTACGCTAAATTAATAAAAACATTCAATTCACAAGCAAACGCATTTATTTTAATATAACGGTCTGCGTTTTTGAATAATCAATTTATGGCTTCACAATTTAAAAGAACCCTTGTTACAGCTGCTCTTCCTTATGCCAACGGGCCTGTTCATATAGGTCATCTGGCGGGTTGTTATTTACCCGCGGATATTTATGTTCGCTACCTTAGAAGCATTGGTCACGATGTGAAGTTTATATGCGGAAGTGATGAGCACGGTGTTCCTATAACCATTAAAGCGAAAAAAGAAAATACAACACCGCAGGCAGTAGTAGATAAGTACCACAAAATAATGGGTGACGCCTTTAATGAATTTGGGATTTCATTTGATATTTATTCAAGAACATCTTCAAAAGTACACAGTCAAACGGCGTCAGATTTTTTTAAAAAACTTTACGACAAAAACAGTTTCACCGAACAGATTACCGAACAATATTTTGATGAAAGCGCTCAGCAATTTCTGGCCGACAGGTATATTGTTGGCACCTGTCCGAAATGCGCTAACCCAAATGCATATGGCGATCAGTGCGAAAAATGCGGGTCTTCTTTAAACGCTACCGATTTAATAGACCCTAAATCCACCTTGAGTGGAAGTAAACCGGTATTAAAAAAAACAAAGAACTGGTTTTTACCTCTTGATAAATTACAACCAAAAATTAAAGATTATTTAGAAAAACATAAAGACTGGAAAACTAACGTTTATGGTCAGTGTAAAAGCTGGCTTGACAGCGGAGACGGTTTACAACCAAGGGCCATGACACGTGATCTGGATTGGGGCGTTCCCGTACCGGTTGAAGGGGCTGAAGGAAAGGTATTATATGTTTGGTTTGACGCTCCAATAGGATACATCTCTGCCACTAAAGAACTTTTACCCGAAACCTGGGAAAGCTATTGGAAAAGCGAAGAGTCGCGTCTTATACATTTTATAGGTAAAGATAATATCGTATTTCATTGTATTATTTTTCCTGCCATGTTAATGGAGCACGGTGAATTTATACTTGCCGATAATGTTCCGGCCAACGAATTCTTAAATCTGGAAGGCGATAAAATTTCTACGTCACGCAACTGGGCGGTATGGCTGCATGAATACTTGCTTGAATTTAAGGACAAGCAGGACGTATTGCGTTATTCATTGTGTGCCAATGCCCCCGAGGCCAAGGATAATGATTTTACATGGAAAGATTTTCAAACAAAAAATAACAGCGAGCTTGCAGATATACTTGGTAATTTTATTAATCGCGTGGTTGTATTAACCAATAAAAATTATAATGGTATTGTACCTGAAGTTAGCGAGTACACCAAAACAGACCTTTTGGTATTAGATGAAATTGCAAAAACTCCCGGAAAAATATCGGCCGCACTTGAAAAATTTAAATTCAGGGAAGCGCTTTCAGAAATGATGAACCTTGCCCGTGTAGGAAATAAATACCTTGCTGAGCAGGAACCCTGGAAAGTAATTAAAACCGATGAAAAGAGGGTTAGAACAATTATGAATGTTGCCTTGCAGATTTCCGCGAACCTTGCCATTGTATGCGAACCATTCATTCCTTTTACCAGCAAAAGATTATTCAGTATGCTTAACATGCCGCAACTGAAATGGAACAGCAGTAAGAACACAAATAACATTGCGGCAGGGCACAAAATAAGTGCGGATAATATTATTCTATTTGCGAAGATAGATGATGATGAAATAGCAAAGCAATTAGAAAAACTGCAAAAAAGTAAAGAAGCCAATATAATTGAAAAGCAGGTGGAACCCGTTAAAACAGAAACTACGTTCGACGACTTTTCTAAAATGGATATTCGGGTGGCCACCATTACCGCGGCTGAAGCGGTTCCCAAGACAGATAAACTTTTAAAGTTAACTCTCGACACAGGCATAGATACGCGAACCGTTGTAAGTGGTATTGCCGCTTATTACAAACCTGAAAACATTATCGGACAAAAAGTAATTATGCTCGCAAACCTGGCGCCCCGTAAAATTAAGGGTATTGAAAGTCAGGGAATGATTTTAATGGCCGAAAACGTCAAGGGTGAATTAAGCTTTGTTTCCCCTACAAAAAACCAAATTGAAAATGGCGCCGGCGTTAAATAAATTAATAACTTTTTTACTGGTTATATCCTCCATGTTGGCAATGTCGCAAAGCGATAACGATTCAAAGAACATTCATGGATCTGCTGACTATAAAGATCCGGAGCAGTTTGAAAAATTCAGAAAAAAGAAATCCATCATTGCTGCATGGCAAATCAACCAATTGAAAGAAGGCGCACTGGTTGTTCGTTTAAAAACCAGCCGCAAACTCATTGATGCTTTACGCACACAGGGAAAGATTGAGCTTGCACTTGAAAAAGAAAAGGAACAATTCGCTATAAATATCAATACCTACCATGCTTATAAGGACTATCTGACATTTTGTAAAGTATATTTTATATTCAGTAATAGCTCTGATAGCTTATTAAATGGCACCAGAACAGGTATTTTTCTCGATTCTAATCTTAACATTGATCCTTCAATTACAATGACTGAAAAATTTTATTTACTGGCCGAGCATGATTACGGATATAATTCTTCCATCGGATTTGTAAAGGAAGATTCGGCCCGAAAAGTAGTAGAGGTTGGAAATCCGGTTCGCGAAATGGCAGTGGTAATAAAAAACAAGTACGGACATCAGTTAAAAGGGCCTTTCCCTTATTGTGTAAAAGAAAAAAATTCCAACCTTACTTCCTACACCATGCCTATTAATGTAACCCCTCTACCCGCCGGTGGTACCGCCTTGTTTTTCATGTGCAATCCAACATTTCTTGCAGACTTAGCCGCCAAAGACAAAGGTGAAAAGATTGTTCCAAAAACGTATGGTAACTCCACAGTGAAAATTAAAAAGCAATACACTTACGAAAAAATTAGTCAAAGCGTTGATCAAATTAACGATGAGCTAAAACAGTTTCATCGTTCCAATCCGGCGCCGGATTTGAACAGGCTGGATCCTTCCATAAAGGAATTCCTTTATTAAAGTTTTATGCTAAAGCCTCATTAATGGAAGGCAATTTACCAAAACGGATAAGCGTATTAACATGTGACCTTAAAGCGTCGGTAAAGCTTTCATTTTCAAGATAAGGCACACCAAATTCCTCAGCCGTGGTTTTTACAATGTGAGAAATCTGCGGGTAATGTACATGGCAAATAGTTGGAAATAAATGGTGTTCCACCTGAAAATTTAAGCCTCCCACGTACCATGAAATGAATTTATTTTTTCTTGAAAAATTTACTGTTGTGTTCATTTGATGTATGGCCCAGTTATTTTCAATTGTAAAATTTTCATCCGGTAACGGATGCGTGGTTTTTTCAACAGTATGCGCTAACTGAAAAATAACTGTTAATACAAGTCCTGCAATAAACTGCATTAGTAAATAGCCCAGCACATACTGGCCCACCGGCATTTTCAGAACAGCCAGCGGTAACACCATAAAAATTGAAAAGTACACGATTTTACTCAGAATTATACGCAGCAAAATTTTTCTGTTCTCTGCTTTTGAACTTTTATTTACGCCATCTTTTGTATAACGGTTAAACTGAATAAAATCTTTAAGCAAAGCCCAGTAAAGGGTAAGAATTCCGTAAAACAAAAACGCGTACACTACCTGAAATTTATGAAACCACTTAACACGTGTGTGCGGAGAAAAGCGCATTACAAGTTTATCATCAATATCATCGTCTACTCCTGCAACATTGGTGTAGGTATGATGTAATATATTATGCTGAAGTTTCCAGTTAAAAACAGAACCTCCCAGAAGATTTAAAGAGTGGCCTAACCAGTAATTTGTTTTACTGCTTGAGGAATAGGCCCCGTGATTAGCGTCATGCATGACGCTCATGCCTATTCCGGCCAGAGCCAGCCCGATTACCGACCAAAGTAAAAGCGCCATACCAAAAGAAGGCTGAAATACAAGTAAAGCAATAAAAGGCAGGATGTATGCGGATAATAGAACAATGGTTTTTATAACCATTTGTGTATTATAATGTTTGGATATATTATTTTCTTTAAAATATCCGTCAACCCGTTTTCGTAATTCTGCGAAAAAGAGGGCCTTATTTTTATCGTTGTGGCTAAAACGGATTGGAGTAAATGTCATAATACAATATTTTATATTCATACGTGCTCTTAGGGCAGCAACGCTTTACAAGCGAAGATACAAAATTTTGAATTGTTGAATTGTTAAGCGAGTAAATTTTTTTGCACTAAAGCAAAAATGTTTAAAATGCAAAAAGGCCCCTGGGTAAGGAGCCTTTTTGTTTGGTATGATTAAAAGTGATTATGCTATTTGTACGTTTACTGCATTTAAACCTTTTTTACCTTGTTCAACTTCAAACACTACTCTGTCGTTCTCACGAATTTCTGCTTTAAGACCTGATACATGAACAAAGATGTCTTGTCCATTATCTTCTTTAATAAAGCCAAAGCCTTTTTCTTCGTTGAAAAATTTTACTGTTCCGTTTTTCATTTTGTTTTTTGTTTTGTGCCCCGGGACCGGGACGGGTTATTGATTTGTTATTTGTTTTTGTTATTTATTAAGAGAAAGGGTGAGGAGAAACCTCAATAGTTTTCTTGATCAGTTTATTAATATCACGAAGATAAGTCATTTCGTCCTGCGCGCAAAACGATAAGGCTATGCCTGTGCTTCCCGCACGGCCAGTACGACCAATCCGGTGAACGTAAGTTTCGGCAACCTCAGGTAATTCAAAATTAATTACGTGCGAAAGTTTATCAACGTCAATTCCACGTGAAGCAATATCAGTTGCAACCAATACCCGGATTGAACGATCTTTGAATCCTTTTAAAGCTCTTTCACGCGCGCCCTGCGACTTGTTACCATGAATAGCTTCCGCTGAAATTCCACTGCTGTTTAATTCTTTGGCAACTTTATCGGCACCTCTTTTAGTGCGTGTAAAAACAAGAGCGTGTTCAATGGTTCCGTTTTTCAATACATGTTTAAGTAATAAGCGTTTGTTTTCTCTTTTTACATAAAACACCGATTGCTGAACTAAAGTAGCGGTTGAAGAAACAGGAGTAACAGCTACACTTACCGGATTTTTCAAAATGGTATTCGCCAATTTCATAATGTCGGGCGCGGCTGTAGCAGAAAAGAATAAAGTTTGCCTTCTTGAAGGCAGCTTGGTGATTACTTTTTTAATGTCGTTGATAAAACCCATGTCTAACATACGGTCAGCTTCATCCAACACAAAATGTTCAATAGTGTCTAGTTTAATGAACCCTTGCTGCATAAGATCTAAAAGACGACCCGGAGTAGCAACTAAAATATCAACACCTCTTCTTAAAGCGGTTGTTTGTTTGTTTTGGGAAACTCCGCCAAACACAGTGGTATGAGAGATTCCAAGATTATTTCCATAAGCAGAAAAACTTTCGCTTATTTGTAAGGCAAGTTCGCGGGTAGGAGCAAGAATAAGAGCTTTAATACCACGCGTATTATTAGTTGCTTTTTTTGCGCTAAGCATTTGAAGTATTGGTAATGCGAAAGCCGCGGTTTTTCCGGTTCCTGTTTGGGCGCATCCAAAAATGTCCTTTCCTTCTAAAACATGAGGAATGGCTTGTTCCTGGATAGGAGTTGGCTGTGTGTATCCTTTTTTATCAAGCGCTAAAACAAGGGGTTTAATTAATTTTAATTCGGAAAATGTCATTATTTTTTTGGCATGCAAATGCACGCGTGTTAGTGTTGGTTTATTAAAATTGTGAAAAGTGTAAAGGTTTTTTCGAATTGCAATGAGGTGGGCTACAAGCGGAATTGAGATACAGTCTTCGTTGTTATTATTGTATTGTTTTTATTAGAGTACAAATATATGTATACTTTAGGTAATTAACAAATTATAAACAATTTTTGGCTTTTTGAAAACACTTAGTTAAATGATTTTCAGGTAGATACATTTATTTTAAATTATGGTGGCAGAAGCACTAGGTCTTTTTTTCCATTTGCACAGGTATACAGGGAACCGATCCATATGAACAAAAAATACAGCATTGCTTTTTATCGGTTTTCAATAGAGCATTGCATTCTTCACATTCATACACTTTTAGAAAATGATTAGCGGCCATAAAAAGTTCGCGTTTAAACTTGCAAACCGGGCATACCACAACAGATTTTATTTTTATGCTTTTAGGCATATCACCAATTTATTTAACTATGCAGGAATCAGAAATGCTATTAAATGATCTTCCATGCTTTTTAAATTTGAGTTCAGATAATATGTTCGCAAAATATTACGGCTGCTTTTTAAAACATACTTTATGCGTTGTTTTAAAATGTCATTCTGCGAAAAATTTCCGTCTACCACTTCCTTTTCAGTTCTGAATTCCTGTCCCCTTATTTTTCCGAAAATATGCAAACGGTATTTACCTGTTCGAAACCGGCAGATATATATATTAAGCCGGCCTTCATCCGTTGGGGCGTCCTTGTATTCGATTTTTAAGGGTTGAGTTTGAGTATCAATGTAATTGTCAACAGTGTCGATTATCCTTTCTTCAATTAACGGGGGAGACACCAGTAAATCAACTTTGTAATCCATTATGTCTATTGGTTTACCATCATGAAGGGGGAGTTCAAAAACTTTCATATTTCCTGTTTAATAGTAAATAAACAAGTAGTGTACCGAATTTTTTTGGAACCAAATTGAGGTGTGCTTTCTACATTTTTACCTGTTTGATTATTGTCTGGTATTATTTTTGAAATAAAAACGATAGATCCATATGTAAGATTGAGGAAATTTTTCAGCTGCTTATGGATATTTTTTCGCATCTAACCGGCGCCTTTACGCTAAAGACAGGTTTTAAATTTTGGTTGAAAAAATGGGATAATGTTATTACATCTAATATTGGTATTAGAAAACATCAGGTATTAAAAATTCAAACGTTTATTTCAAGAAAAGAATATAAAAAAAGTAAAAATGAATAACTTAAAACAAAGCAACTTCTCTCTATAGTTTTATAAACTCTACCCTTCTGTTATTGGCCTTCCCTTCGGAGGTTGTGTTTGGACCTGAGGGTTCGCTTTGCCCCTTACCATCAGTTTCAAGTTTTGAGGCATCTATTCCAAAATCTTTCACTAATGAGTTTTTAACTGCTACTGAACGTTTTTTAGATAATTCGAGGTTGGAAGCTGCAGTACCATCGTTATCTGTATGACCAACTATTTTAACTTTTATTGCGGGGTTATCTTTTAATACAGCTGCAATTTCTTTCATAGTGCCATAAGATTCAGGTTTAATTTTATCGGACCCGGAATTAAATGTAATACCTCTGGTAACCAGTTTTCCATCTGTCATTAACCTGCTGCGCATATCGGGCATGCCCACTGCCAATCGTATGTTCGATAAATAAACATTTTGTTTTGATTCAGAATTATCAGAAAAGCCCCACATTTCAAAAAGGATCCGGTCATAAATATCGCCCTGCGGAAACATTTTAGGCTGATCAATCACTTTTTTATCATCAATATAAAAGCGCAGTCTTTGTTTTTGAACTGTAAACGAAAAACGTATCACCTTGCCTATTTTTCCTTTAAGAATATCATCGTTTATCTGACTGTTTACTCCGCCTGATTCATTGTTTTTTTGGTTTTGAATTGATATAACTGCATGATTTGCATTCGCAAAATCAACGGCCACCTTGGCGGAAGAACTTCCATAATAATCAAGATTTCCGGCGGGCTGCACCGGCTCTTTTGCCTCATTAGGTTTAGTGGCAGCGAAAAAAGTTGTAAGTGAACCCAATTGACCATCACCAATATCATTACCTGTTACAATCACATTAAATTCTAGTGTATAGTTTTCCGGAAGCTTTGTATTTATTTCAGGAAAATAAATCTGTCCGTTTTGTAATTTCAACCATTTACCTGCCACACTATTTGTGGTAGTCACTTCTCCCGAACCGCTTGTGTTCCAGTTAGCAGGAAAATCACCCACGGCGGTGTGAGAAAAATCATCATAATAAACTATTTTTTCACCGGCAACAAAATCAAATTTTGAATAACTCTTAAATTCGTCAATTTTAGGTTGCGCCCCGGCGGCAGTTTTGCTTTCAGTTGCTGGCTCGTTTTTGGAGCCGCCTTCATGAGCAGGATTTCCGCCTTCCTTAACACTTTCATCTTCATTTTGAGATTCTTCCTTTTTACTTTTTGCGGGTTTAGTTGCTCCATCTTCCGCCTCATCAAGTGTTTTATCAATAGCTTCCTCCGTTTTCTGATTGGCTTTCTCTGTTACTTTATCTTTAATTTTTTGTGTAACATTTATTTGCCCCTGCAAGCAAACCGTGAAGGCAAAAAATAATAGAGAAGAAAATACTTTTTTCATGGGATTGATTTTGAAAACAAAATTACACTTATAAGTTAATTGTCAAAATACAATGGTTTTAAAACTGTCTACATGAAAAACCCCCGCGTTTTTTGATCGACAGGGGTTTAAAGCGTTTTTAAAAGTAGTCCCACTTGGACAAGGCGTTCAGCTTTTTATAGTGTGGTATCAGAGTTTCGCAGAAGCTACAAAATTAAAAGGTAACAAAATGGTAACATAAAAGGCGTGTTTTTATTCGTTAATCTGTTTGCATATTAAAGCAAGTCGGTTGAAATGCCATTTTGTTACATTTAACGTCTCGTCATCATTAATACGCGCAGCTTTATCTTTTAATTAAACATCTTCAAAATTTTATTTCAGTTACGGATATTAGCATACCATTATATCTTTATCTAATTAATACAAGCTATCATGCAGGATCCAATTCAATAATAAATAAATTTATCAACTCCATAGATTATGGGCCGTAATTTTATAAATTTACTCAAGTATGAAAACTAGTGCCAAATTTAAATATTATAATACTTGGGTAAGGGAGAATTCTATTGTTTTTAAAAATCTTACTGATCACAGGGTTACACAAGAGTTTTTATATTCGATGTCTAGACTAACTAAACAGTTTAAACATACCCATATTAAATTAGATTTTACTATTGTAAATTCAATATATCCACATCCAACTGTTCCAATTGCTGCTTATATCGAATTTTTCAAACAGCAAGGGATAACATTTGAAATTATTGGTGCGCCCTCATATTTAATCAATACTTCATTCAACAATCCTATAACTCCGTTCGAGAGTGTTGTTAAAAGTACACACAGTTTTTTAGATAAGATCTGGACGTTTAGTAATTCTGAGGAAGTTTATTCTCTCGTTATGGGTATTATAAAAGGAATAAGGCGAACCATAGATTGTGAAGTGGGTGTCATTGAATCTTGCGAATGGGGAATTTATGAAATTATGGACAACGTTATTCAACATTCTGAAATAAAAAAAGGTTTTGTTATGGCTCAAATTAATAAAGTGAGTAAAAGCTTTAATATTTGTGTTTTTGATTATGGTGTAGGAATATATCAAACCATGAAAGATTCATCATCTAAGCCCCGTAACTCCGTGGATGCTATTTCACTTTCAGTTCAAGAAGGCAAAAAGGGTGCTAAAAGTATTGGCCAGGGCAATGGTATGTGGGGATTATATAATATTGTAAATGAAAATTACGGTCATTTGAATATTACTTCGGGAACAGGAGCAATCCATTTCAAAAACAAGCAAGCGACTACTTTTAAAGATGTAATTGTTTTAAATTTTAAGAATCAGGCAACTACAATTAATTTTCATTTAAATTTGAATAAAGAAACTCTATTGACTAATGCAATAAAAGGGTATACCTTCGTTGATTTATATGTTGAAAGTTTCGAGAATGATTATGGACAAGTGCTTTTCAAGATTGAAGACGTTTCTTCAGGAACGGGAACTCGAGAATCTGCGGTTGCTATTCGTAATGAATTATTAAATCTTTATACAGCAACTAAAAAACCAGTGATAATTGATTTTGTAAACATAGGGATCATATCTTCTTCATTTGCAGATGAATTAATTGGAAAATTGATTGAGAAATTAGGTTTTTTTCAATATCAACAAATATTTAAACTAGTTAACATGAATAATACAATTCAAAGTATTCTTCATAGATCAATAGGACAGCGCTTTTATGAAGAGTATTCTAAGTCAATGAGTTAGAATTTGTTAAAAATGTCGCATCGGCTTAAATTTGCATTATATTTGTAAACTATTTACAGGTTTTCCCAAAAATTAAAAATTCCGAAAAACCTTGCTGGGGGAAACAAATAAAACATGTGGGGGTTATTATAAAATTTGAAACCCCGTCCATAGGACGGGGTTTTTATATTTTCGAAATATTCCAAACCACAGGTTTATGAATGTCTGACCAATAAATTTTATCAATCACCCTTTAAAAATCACGCTGGCCTTGCTTTAGATGTTAAATTTATATCTGTTGTCTTTCAAAATAATATAACCTTTGCTTAGAGCCCTTTCAAAACACATTTCAGGATTATATGAAGAGAAGCACCCACCAAAAATTAATTCCTTAACCTTCATTTTGTGCCTTATTTGGTAGTTATTTAAAGATTTTTCTCTACTGCTTAAATTCAAGTAATATATTTTTGATCCGTCAGGCCTTTGTAGTGATATAACAAGCTTTTTCATTTGGGTTTAACTTTCCTCTTTTAATATCTGTCTGGCTCTGAAAAAAAGCATTGCCATTAAGAGCAGTATAATAGCAATGCTTTTAAGTTTAGATGTCGTCATCATAATCAATCCCGGCAGCTTTTGCCATTAAAGAAACGTCCTCTAAATTTATCCCGGTTGCAGATTTTAACATGCCATTATTAAAGGATCTTTTAAAACCTCGTAATAAAGTGGTTTTTATGTATTTTTCAAATGGCATGAATTCCGCTTTATCCTCTTCGCTCAGCTCTTCAAATTTTTTCACTCTGAATTCCTTTATCTTTTCAATACACGCTTTGAATTCCGGCTCTAATTCCATTATAAGAGCATTTGTATTAAGAGGCACTGGCCCTGCTTCTTCCTTTTCCTCCTTATTTGGATTTGCATTTGCAACTTTTACAGATATAAGATCTTCCTTTAATTTTTTAATCTCTATGTTCCTGGTATCTATTGCGTCCTCATAAGCTTGTCTTTCTTCGTCGGTTACCACATTTTCAATACTGGAAGGTGTTTCTAATACCTGGGCTTTT
>JAOQAF010000060.1 GCA_025963735.1 Bacteroidota bacterium | reverse complement strand
AGCGCCATGCGTAAAGATGTTACCGCCAAGTGTTATGGCGGAGATATCTCACGGAAACGTAAATTACTTGAAAAACAAAAGGAAGGTAAAAAGCGCATGAAGTCTGTCGGTAACGTTGAAATTCCGCAAAGCGCGTTTATGGCGGTGTTGAAGCTGAACGATTAGGCTTCGACTCCGCTCAGCCTGACATCGTTGGTGGCTGAGGCTCCCGAAGGCCACCTCGACATTTAGGGCCGCCTGTGACCACTCGCTACGACTCCGCTCAGTCTGACACCTTCGGTTAACGTAGTCTGATTCAGTTTCGAGTTTGCGAACATTACTGAAGCAATTTTTTCTAATGGGGTTTCCTTATACTCAAAATATTTCTCTGCGACTTTAGCGACTCTGCGAGCCGTAATTATAAAATGTTTTTACACGATACGATCAGTCCAGACCCGAATCGAAATTCAGGGTTACTATGTGGTTTTCTTTGGAAACAACTTCAATAGTCTATAAACAAATTTGTTTAAATTTAACTGCTATGATAAAACACTTAATTCTATTCTCTTTATTTTCAATTAACTTTTTGCAGGCACAAGTCATGTGGCAGATAAAAAAAGATACAGTTGTAAAATGGTATTATTATGATGGAGATGAGTTTAACGGCAATTCCGTTGATGAAGAAAAATGGATTCCGGCATACAGTTATGCCGAGGCAAATTATAAGTTTGATTATTTAATGACCCCGAAACGTTTAGAGTTTGAAAATGGAGTATGCAAGTTTACCTGTTACCGTGATACCGGACTTGTAACTATTCCAGACTGGCAATTGGATTCCAATTTTAAGAAAGAATTCGCGCCATCAATTGTGAACGGAAATAAATTCAGATACCTCTTTACAGCCGGTAACGTTTGGAGTAAAAATGAATATGAAAAAGGTTATTTTGAAATGAGATTTAAAACAACCGACGCATATGGCATGTGGCCGGCATTTTGGTTATACGGGGGAAATCAGAAGGACGAAATTGATTTTTTTGAATTAAAAGGAGAAAGGAAAAGATCCATTCATGTGGCTACCCATTGTCCACAGGGCTGCGATCATAAATATAAACGCAGCGGACTGTTTCCTAAAGCTTTTTCGGGATGGGTAAAAACTACTACTCCCTTAAACGAAGATTACAATGTTTTATCCGGAGAGTGGCAGGACGGATATGTAAAATGGTATTTGAACGGAATAGGTATTGCCTATTTTGACGGTGATTTTGCATCACAGAAAATGAGTCTCATTATTGGCACAGGTCCTGCAAAAGACGGTCTTGGTTTTGCGCCCGGTGTTAATAATACAACCACCTTTCCAAACAGTCTTGATGTGGATTATGTACGCGTTTGGTATAAAGACAACAGAGTTAGTGAAAAGGTGAAAGGTATTAAACATACCGACTTTAATTATCTAAAAACAGAAAAAGAAAGTAAAAGCTCGTTAAGAAAAAAAATAAGGTTCATGTATAATAAAAAGGTTTTCAGCAATGAACTCCTTACTGTTTCAGTGCTTGCCTCGGATAATAAAAAATTAATTCTCACTTCCTTTGGAAAGGAAATGAATTTTACTTTTTCTGTGTCAGAAATAAACGGCAAACAACTTTTATCAAACCCAATCAGTACTTCGTATAATGAGTTTGATCTTTCTCAACTTACCAAACAAAATTCAGTTAGGGTTAAAATTGAAACCGCAGATAACCTTGTTGAAGAAACTATTTTGCTTCATTAATGACAAGTGTACTTAAAGCTGCCAAACCGTTCGGAGTATTATTGTTAACCGGTATATTACAGCGGATCGGAGTAGTATTTATATGCGGAGATATTTTTAATTCCTTGTGGGAGGAATTCATATCATGCGGACAAGGCCTTGTCTTTGATCTTAGTTTTATCAGTGTTTTATTTCTTGTCTATTTTTTATTTTCCACTTTAATTAATAGAACATTGGCAATTATTGTTTACTATACCTTCATTTCATTATGGGTTATATTAAACACTTCTGATATTTTTACATTGACTTATCTCAGAGCCCGGACCAACTTAAATACTTTTAATTTATTTAACTTCCACGACCTTTCAGATAAAGCAGGAAGTTCTGTGGTATTGATCCCCGCTATTGCTTACTTTATCGTTTTTACTTCCCTTTTTATCTTTCTCAGAAAAAAAATTATTCCGTTTGTTTCATCAGCTTCCTTTAAAGAAAATTTTTTAACGCTTGTTTTGTTAGTGGCAGGAACTCTTTTTTATCTGCCCTACCCTCTTAATTACTATACAGATCAAACCACCATTTCTAAAGAAGCAAAACAACTTTCTCTGAATCCTTATTTTAACTGGTTTACATCCGTTTACAACAGTTACGATGCATACAGTATGAACAGCGGTATTGCTTTATTTAATTTTAAGAAACAATTGGACCTTCCTGATACTTCCGGTAATACACTTTCAAGAAACGTTTACTATACAGACTCAGCCTATAATTCAGTTATACTTGTAGTGATGGAAAGTTTTGGCGCTAACAGGATTGGCGCGCTGCACGGTTCGAAAGACCTTAGTCCGAATTTTAATGCTTTGTGCAAAGAGGGCACATTATATACTAAGTGTTTTTCATGCGGGCCAAGAACGCAATATGGAATTTCCTCCATTCTTTTTGGTTTTCCGCATATTTTAGGTTATAATTTATTCAGGCATAATAAATTGAAATTATCTTTTAAAGGACTACCCTCTCTTCTGAAAGCCAACAACTACAATACGCATTTTATACATGGGGGAGATGCTACCTATGACGACATGAATCTTTTGTTAAAAGCCGACGCTCCTATAAGCATTAAAGACATGAAGGATATTATACCCTATCAATTTAAAAATAAATGGGGTGTGGACGATGAATCCTTATTTGATTATTCTGCACGTTACATTCATGAAGGAAAAAACTTTTATTGCATTTTGAGCATGAGTAATCACGAACCCTTTCAGGTTCCTTCCGGCTACAAAACTGATGACTCATTGCTACCCGCAGAAAAAACTTTTTTATATTCAGACTATGCTTTGGGTCGCTTTATAAAAAAACTGAAAGAACTAAAACAGTTTCAACGTTCCTTAATAATTATTACCGCCGATCATGGAGAGCGTTACGATGAAAAAGATGTGGAAACCAAACTATATCATGTTCCATTACTGATCATTGATCATAAAAATAAAGGAGTAACAGATACATTCATAACTTCACACATTGATATTGCAGAATATATCCTGAGTAAAACAGCCTTTAAAGGACAAAGTCACTTAATCGGAAGGGGATTACTGCCAAACAATAACAGCGAGGTGTACTACCGTAATTACAATGATGATATTTATAAAGTAACAGACTCCATAATTTACCGATACAACCTCTTAAATAATTCGCTTTACAAAATTAGTGTTGGCCCATCTCTTTACGAAAAAGGCTGCCGAGAAAGTAAAATAAAAAATGAGAAAAAGAGAGTGACTGAGCAAATACAATCGTTTTACACCGCGTCACGGTTTATTTTTGAGAATGGGTTGTATCAAACTTATTAAAAAAATTAAATAGATGCGTGTCTGGACACATACAATACCTAATAAGCTCGCCATATATGAACCAGCCATTTTTAATTTAGCAGGGCTCCCTAAATTTTATTTTCCTCTAATAATTTTTCAAGTTGATCCATACAGATCGTAATACCTTGTTCAAATCCCATTTCTATAATTTTCTTTATGTCTTCCTCGGTATTGTAAATCATCTTAAATTCAACCAAAGCACCTGAACTTTTTTCTGTAAAAACAATCTGCCCTTTTGAAACCGGCAACCCTGCATTCTGGTTTCCGTTTTCATCGCAAAAAGCATCTTCAATTGCAAAACTTTTGTGAAGATCGATGGCAATATAGTTCATTCTGCCCCAATGTTTTTCATTTTCGGGGCCAACCATTGCATACAACCAATAACCGCCGCTTTTAAAATCAATAGTCTTTGTCTCAGCTCTCCATGGAGAAGGTCCCCACCACTGATCCAGAAATTTGCTTTCGGTGTAAGCGCGCCACACTTTTGAAAGCGGAGCCTTAAATTCCCGTGAAACAAGAACTGACTTCTTTTTAAGGTCTTTTTCTACTTTGGTTTTGTTTGCCATATTTTGGATTATTTATTGAATATATGTTTTATAAAAATATAGTCAATTAACCGTTTGCGCAAATCTTTTAAATGCTCCGGCTAAGTGTTCAGTCACAGGCCGTCATATTCGCTCATTAAATCAAAGGCAATCTTTAAACAACTTGTACTTAACTCAGTTAAATCCTTTCTTGCAGGGCGGGTAATCTTTGGCTTGCATCTTGCCCACTTTTCAACCAAAAAATTGTTCACAAAAGCTGTAACCGGTTGCTTCCTCTTTCATTATGGTGATTAAATTTACCTTATGCGATTTTTTACCCTTTTTCTTTTTTGTGCTTTAAGCTTGCCTCTTTCTTCACAGCTTAAAAAAGAATATTACGACGATAAACAAACCAAACTCAAATCTGAAATCGATTATTATAAAGGCATGCCCTACGGCACCTACCTTGAATACTATAAAAGCGGGAATGTTCTGTGCAAGGGCTATTATTACTCCGGTAAGTTAAGCCACTTTTTAGGAAAAGAAGACAGTACCTGGACATACTATTACGAGAATGGCAACAAAAAAGCGGTTGAACGTTTTTCAAAAGGACAAAAACAAGGCACCTTCGTTTACTATTTTAAAAACGGAAAAATAGCACAGCTTACACGCTATAACAACAACCTGGCCGATAGTGTATGGACATCCTTTCATGAAAATGGCAAAGTTAAAAGCCGCGAACCTTTTGTTAACGGAAAAAAAGAGGGCGAATGGATTTATTTTTTTGATAACGACCAGGTAGAAAGCAAAGGTCATTTTGAAAAAGATAAACGTGTGGGTACCATTCAATCATATTTTAAATCAGGAAAATTAGCAGCCACTCAGAACTTTTGTAATGGCAAGCCCTGCGGCCGGTGGGAAGAGTTTTACGAAAACGGAAGTAAGAAGTTTATTAAAGAATATAAAGACAGTGTTCTGTATCTTAACGATCTGTGGGATGCAACAGGAAAACAATTGGTTTCAAACGGCAATGGCAGTCTTACCGCTAATTATAACAACGGCGTTATTAAAGCCATGGGTCTATACAAAAACGGCTTGCAGGACAGCACCTGGCGCTTTTTTCATCCCAACGGAGAGCTGGATTATGAAGCCAATTACAGTGATGGATTGCTCAATGGTTATTATTCTTCTTACTTCAGCAATCACAAAATAAAAAGCGAAGGAAATTTTATTTCCAATAAAAAAAATGGTTTGTGGAAATTTTACAGTCAGGAAGGAAATCCGGAAATGATTGGCACGCTTAAAGATGATCTGCGTGACGGAAAGTGGACTTATTATTACTCTAACAGTAAAGCCGAAAGCCAAGGTTCTTTTTTAAATGACAAGCAAACCGGTACTTGGAATTATTTTTATAAAGGAGGTGAAAAATGGAAACAGGGAGATTACGAAAACGGTGTTAAGACAGGGGTATGGACCACCTGGTGGGAAAACGGTAAAATTTTACAGGAAGGTCCGTATGTAAATGGTAAAGAAAACGGGCTCTGGAAAAGCTGGTGGGAAAACGGTGTAAAAAAAGATGAAGGAAATTTTCTTGACGGACAGCTTGTGGGCTTATGGCAGGGATGGTATTCTAACGGTAAACAGAATTATATTGGCAAATACAATAAAAAAGGCAAACGCACAGGCAAATGGCTTTACTATTATGAAAGCGGAATGCCGCGCGAAGAAAGCAGTTATGTAAACGGCATAAAACATGGCAAATTTATTCAATGGTTTGAGAAGGGAAATTTTGTTGATACAAAAGGAAAATACAGGAAGGGCCATCAGCAGGGGGAATGGACCTATTATTACGAAACAGGCGGCATTAACAGGATCCAGAATTTTAAGAAAGGAAAGCTCAGTGGTAAAAGCATAAGCTATTATACCAACGCTAAAATTCAATCGGTTTGCAGTTATGTTATTGTAAAAGAACGGCGCAAGGGCAAGGTTCAAAGCGTACCGGACGGCGAATGGATTTTTTACGATAAAAGTGGCAAGGAAATAAACCGCGTTCATTACGAGAAGGGAATCAAAAAATAAATATATATTTGTATATAAGCATGAATAAACCAATACGTTTCTTTTTACCTTTTGTTTTTGTGATCCTTTTTTCCGGTTGTACCAACAACAGTGAAAAGGCAGATGAAAACATTGTGGACGATGAGAACACCAAACAGGCAGTATTTGAAACAAAATTAAATGCGCAGAATGTATTTAATTCGATGCCTGACCGTAAAGCCATTCTGAAATTAATTGAAGACCAAAAAATAGAATATAATTCGGATTATTTAAACGATCCCACTTCTGTAAGTAAATACAATGTTGAATTTACAAAGGCAGCAAATCTGGGTATTTATGGCTCTGATCTTACCATCGCCAGTTCTTTTGAGCAAACACAGGAAAGTATGGTTTTTTTATCCTGCGTGAATTTATTGGCTGGAAATCTTGGCGTTAGTAATGCCTTCGATCAAAAAATGTTTGATAGAATGGAGGCTAACAAGCAAAATAAAGATTCTACTATGGAGGTTGTTACAGGCGCGTTTAAAAAAGCAGATGAAATTTTAAAAAGCAATAACAGGCCCGCCACCTCCTCGGTAATTTTAGCCGGCGCGTGGATAGAAGGTTTGTATGTTTCGTGCAAAATAGCGGAAAGTGTTCGTTCAGAAGAAATAGTTAAAACCATACTTGAACAAAAAGAATCGCTTCATAATCTTGTTATTCTTCTCGAGCAATCGGGGCTTAGCGACAATTCCAAATTTATTATTAACGACCTTAAATTACTGGAGATAAATTACAAAGCCGCTGACGAACTAAAAAGCACAAAAATTTCTACAATTAAAGATATTGTTTTAACCATTACGGCATTGCGTAAGAAACTGGTTGCAGGAAGTTAAATGCGTTGCATCTGTGCGTTCCTTTAATCTTTAATGCAAAGTTCATGTAGTTACGTCCTGGGAACGTGTATAAAACTAGGAAGCAATAAGCGATAGGATTTTAGAGCCTTAAGTACTTATTTTAAAGGCAGCTTCTTTATAACCTGATCATTTTTAAACAAAACCTTTTCGGCAGGCCGGCCAATTGAATCATAATAAATCCAAATGCTGTCGCGGCTGTCATTTTTATACATACCCTCGTAACGCTTGCCGCCTGTTTCGTAATAAGTAATGTTAGGGCCATGTCTCAGACCTTTATCATAATGCATTTCACTCCATAACAATCCGCTTGGATAAAACGACATCCATTGTCCGTGTCGTTTACCCACCCTGAAAAAACCTCTGAATTTTATTATCCCGCCCGGATATTTATCAATATAATCACCTGTGTATGTGCTGTCGGGAGGCATGATCAGTAAAGGATTCTGTTTTTTTAAGGAATCTGCTTTTCTTCTTTGCTCAGCTTTTGATATAGAATCACGGACAAGTTTTTCTTCGGTGCTTATTTCTTCATGTTCAGTATTATTATTTTTACAACATGTAAAAGCAAGCGAGAAAATTAATGGAAGTATAAGATAAACGTTACGCATAAATTTTATTTTTTTCTTTCAATAGCATATATGAGTAATTTTTCAAGACTTTGGTTGGAAGAATTGGCGGGTAATAGCTTTAACACTTCAATGGCTTTGTTCTTATATTCATGCATAATCCTTGTTGCATATTCGATACCACCTTTTTCAATAACAAAATTAATTACTTTATTAACCTCTTGGCTTTCTTCATTATGATTTTTAATAATGTTTATTATTTTACGTTTCTCCAGCCAGGTACTTTTATTTAATGCATAAATAAGAGGCAGTGTCATTTTTTTTTCTTTAATATCAATACCTGTAGGTTTACCAATATCATCCGTTCCAAAATCAAAAAGATCGTCTTTAATCTGAAACGCAATGCCGGTAAATTTACCAAATTCTTTTGCCAGTGAAATTTGTCGCGCGTCTGAGGTTATTGAAGCTACGCCCGCCGCGCAACAGGCGGAAATAAGGCTGGCGGTTTTTTTAGTAATTATGTCAAAATAAACTTCTTCTGAAATATCGAGCCGTCGTGCTTTCTCAATCTGAAGTAATTCTCCTTCACTCATTTCCCTTACGGCAGTGCTTACAATTTTTAATAAATGAAAATCATCATTATCAAGAGATAAAAGCAATCCTTTAGAAAGTAAAAAATCACCTATTAACACCGCGATCTTGTTTTTCCATAAAGCGTTAACACTGAAAAAACCCCTTCGCTCATTGCTGTCGTCCACTACATCATCATGCACAAGGGTTGCCGTGTGGAGCAGTTCTATCAAGGCGGCGGCCCGATAGGTGCTTTCATTGATTTCTCCCACATTCTGCGCGCTTAAAAAAACAAACATAGGGCGAATTTGTTTTCCTTTTCTTTTTACAATGTAATTGGTGATCTTATCCAGCAAAGGCACCGAACTTTTCATAGCTCCTTTGAATTTTTCTTCAAAAGCAGCCATGTGCATGGCAACTGGTTGTTTTATATCGTCGATGGCCTTAGACACAAGTCTTAAATATAAGTTTTATTTCACTTGCGGAACAGCCAATTTATTTTTATTGGCCAGCTGACCGCAGGCCGCGTCAATATCTTTCCCGCGACTGCGTCTTACATTGCAGATTACTCCATGTCCTTCCAGGTAATCAGTAAAGGCCCTTAGTTTTTCAACGGAGGTTTGCCTGAATTCACCATCATCTATGGGATTATATTCAATAATATTAACCTTACCCTTAACCTTCCGGCAAAACTCAACAAGTTCATGTGCGTCCTGAATCGAATCATTAAAATCTTTAAAAACAATGTATTCAAACGTAGGTCTGCTTCCTGTTTTTTCAATAAAATAATTAAGCGCCTCAATAAGATTATCCAATGAATTTGTTTCATTGATTGGCATAATGTAATTTCTTTTCTCGTCGTTCGCAGCGTGCAATGAAAGAGCAAGATTAAATTTTACTTTATCATCGGCCAGTTTAATAATCATTTTCGCAACCCCGGCCGTTGAAACAGTTATACGTTTGGGTGACATTCCCAAACCCTGAGGACTGGTTATCTTTTCCACAGAGGCCAGAACCTCATTATAATTTAATAAAGGCTCACCCATTCCCATATAAACTATGTTGGTTAAGGGCGCATTATACTTTTCGAAAGCAGTTTTTTTTACAAGCGCAACCTGGTCATATATTTCATCGGCATTTAAGTTCCGCATGCGTTTTAGTTTCCCTGTAGCGCAAAATTTACATGTTAAGCTGCAGCCAACCTGCGAAGAAATGCAGGCTGTCATTCGGTCCTGATGCGGAATCAGCACGCTTTCCACCACATAATTGTCATGCAATTGCATGGCGCATTTTATGGTTCGGTCAGAACTTATCTGCAATTCGCTAATTTGAACCGCGTTAATTACAAAATTTTCTTCCAGAAAATCACGCAATTTTTTTGAAAGGTTCGACATCTGGGTAAAATCTGTTTCGCTTTTACTCCATAACCATTCAAAAACTTGTTTGGCACGAAAAGCAGGCTCACCAATCTCTTTGAAAACATCGCTGAGTTGCGCAAGTGATAAAGCCCTTATGTCTTTTTTAGCCATTTTTATTAATATGCAAAGATACCGAAAAGACGGGGATATTTTTGATAAATTTACCCATGCAATTTATAAAGGCTGACAGGGTTTTTGACGGAGAAAAATTTATAAGCAACGATCAAGTGCTTGCTGTGAGCGATAATGGCCGGCTTCATGAAATAATAAACGAAACAAAAGTTGACCCTTTACAAATACAAAAGTTAAAAGGTGTTATTTGCCCCGGCTTTATAAACGCCCATTGCCACACTGAACTCAGTCATCTTAAAAATAAAATTGCGCAGCAAACCGGCCTTCCGGGCTTTGGCAAAAGCATTATATTTCAGAGGGCAACAAGCAGCAAAGATGAAGTAAAAGAACACATTCAACTGGCTGATAAAGAAATGTGGGAGAATGGAATAGTGGCAGTTGGTGATATTTGCAACACTGCAGATAGCTTTGATATGAAAACCACAAGCGGCATCTTTTATCATTCGTTTATCGAATTACTGGGTTTAAATCCCGAGCGCGCCACTTTAATGTATGATGCCGGAGTAACTCTTATAAATGAACTTAAAAACTTAAAACTCGCCGGAAGTCTTAGTCCTCACGCTCCTTACAGTACATCAAAAGAACTTATTTTAAAAATCAGTCAATATAACCTGCTGCATAATCTTCCGGCCTCCATTCATAATCAGGAAAGCATGGAAGAGACTAAATTCTTTAACGGTGAAAACAGTGGTTTCCACGAACTATATAAGTTTCTTCAGGTAGATATCAGCTGGTTTGCACCCCCAAAAACGAGCAGCCTGAGCTATTACATTGAGTCATTGCTTCAGCAAAACACCCTGCTTGTTCATAATACATGCACAACCATGGAAGATATTGGCCTCACTATAAATAAAAACATTCATTGGTGTTTTTGTCCGGCGGCCAACCAATACATCGAAAGACGCCTTCCGGATTTTAAACTTTTTATGAATGAAACCGCCCGCATCTGCCTTGGAACTGACAGTCTGGCCAGCAACACAGCATTGTCGCTGGTTAATGAGGCAAATCTTGTACTGAGTAACTCGTCTTTTAGCATGGAAGAAGTTTTAAAAATGATGACCTTAAACGGCGCTAAAGCGTTGAATATTTCTGAAACTTACGGGAGATTAATTCCGGGAAAAAATGCCGGCCTGAATTTACTGGAGATAAATGGC
>JAOQAF010000058.1 GCA_025963735.1 Bacteroidota bacterium | reverse complement strand
GATTTGCCAACCTGAATTTTTCGCTGTGATGCTTAAATACTTTACCCGTTTAACGAAAAATTCGGGTTCGCACCAAATCGCCGGTTGCCAACGCACCGAGACGTAAACTAACTGTCTAAGATGAGCTCTGGCTGAGCGTGTCACTTTTTTAGTGGGTGTCCGGCATGGTTGCAGCTAACGTTTGCAGGCTTGCACAGTGCGGCTTTTGAAAGGCTAAACTGTCTATACCTACAAATGTTTATTAAAAGTACAAATGTTTATGAGCAAAGGCAAATAAAGATCGGCTGTCAAGCCGGCAAGATGTCCGCCTTTGCGTAAGGACAAAACCCGCATTGTGCAATTGCCTGCTGTTAGGTGACGTTGCTTATAAGTCCTTTTTCATAGCTTGTCATAAAACTGAAAAAGTTGATGTCTGCAAGTTTAAGTTTTTTTGTAGTTGTCCATTTACTTTTTTTGTCAATGAGTTTCAAAGTTACTGTGTCCCTTGTTAAACCAGTAATTTTTGCAACATAATATTCGTCCCTTAAATTGTCTGTGAAAAATGATATTAAAGTTCCACTGTCTAACGATTTTAATGTGGAATAAAATGAATTCATTTTCGAGCGTCAAGACAGATTGAGATGTCTTACGGTTGTCCGTCTTAATTTTACGTATTTCGGCAGGCGTCCAAATTCTAAATTTAGTTATTTCTTTAGGTCGAAAAACAGAATAACCGTCAAACGTTTTAGCTCTTGTGTCGTAATTTACTAATATAAGAATTTGTCTATTTTGCTTTATGCAATAACCACTGTAAAGCAAGTCGCGATTTGGTAAAAAGTCGATGTCTATGAGTTTGTTATTTAATTTCATTTTGTCAGCAATGACACCTAACTCCCTTATAGGACTACAAATTCTCCTCTTATCCTGCACTTTTCGCGAGATTTGATTAGGTTTTGTGATCTTATGGGTATTCCAAATTTAATCATTTCTATAAACTGTCAAAAGGTGAAATTACTTTTTGAATGCTCTTATTACTTACATGAGTGTAAATCTCCGTTGTTGTGCTTCGGCTATGACCTAAAATTTCCTGAATGTAACGCAAATCAGTCCCGTTTTCCAACAAATGTGTAGCATAACTATGCCTTAACCAATGCAGGGTCACCGGCTTTGGATTTCCGCTCTTAATTACCGCCTGTTTTAAAACAGCCGCCAAACTGCTTTCATCATATTTGCCGCTTTTATCCTGACCTTCAAACAACCAGAATTTTGGCTTATAGGCATGGTAATAGTCTCTTAATAAAGCCAGAATTTTTACCGATAAAGGAACTATCCTGTCTTTTCGGCCCTTCGATTGTTTTATAATGATCAAATTACGCTTCGAATCTATATCACTTACTTTCAGGTTCAAAAGTTCAGCACGACGCAACCCGCAACTATATATTAAACTTAACATGGCCTTGTGCTTAATGTTGGCTAAACATCCTAAAATTTCCTTCACCTCTTCCTTACTTAAAACATTCGGCAGAAGTTTTGCCCGCTTCGGACGATGAATCAAGTCCGGATCCATCATTCGGTCTTCTATAGTCCTGAAAAATAATTTTACCGCATTTACCACCTGATTTTGAAAAGACGACGATAATTTATTTTTAAGTATATAATTATTATTAAACTCTATGAGGTCCTGATTGCTGATCGCCTCAACGGGCTTTCCTCCAAAATATTTTAAAAACATTGAAAGAGCATCACAATAGGTGTTTATGGTGCTTTCGCTGTATCGCCTCGAAGATAACCATTTTCTAAAATCACTGATTTTTTCCTGATGCCCGACATTAAACTCGGCCCTGGAAGCAAAAACAACATTTTCATTTTTTGTCGGTAAAATAGTTGTTATAACAGGTTCAGAAACCGGTAAGCTAACTCTGAAAGCACTGTCATCCACTTCCGCAACTGCCCTAAGAACGGAAACAATCTGTTCAGGCGGACAAATTTTTACAGCAACATACCAGCTACCCAAAGTTTTACTCCAGCGCACATGCCTTAACTGCCTCAGATGTTCCAGCACCAGAATATTTTTTTCGAAGTCAATCTTTATAATTTCTTCATTATAATGAGTGCCTTTTAATAAAATCACTTTAGGCTTTTGCATATGCAAATTTATGATGCGTTAAAACAAAACCCTGCTACAATTTATAGATATAATTTAAAATGTGTTTTCGGAAAGTTGGCTGGTTAATCTTATGACTTATTCGGGCGTGTCCCTTCCGCGGTGTAATTTATTGTTTAAGCGAAAGGGCCAGGCTGTCAGCTATAGCTTGCAAATAAATACAAATGCCGGTGCGCTGCGGTGGCTTCCTGTGGTCGCCTCCTCGCTGCTACGGCATGTTTTGTATTTAATCGCAAGGCTGCCGCTTCCATCCCTCACGCCAACAGAACACCGTTCGCCAAAATGTTTTAGATATTAAAAGTAATAGTATAAATATTTCGTATTCGTTTTCTTAAAGAAAGAATTAGACCTCTTATATAAACGATTAAAGGAGGCAATGGAAAAATAAAGCTTAAAATACCTCCCCAATTAGCATCGCTGTACTGTATAAGCGACTGGAATAAGAATATTAGAAATATTAAAGAAATAATCAGATTTATTACAAAATAGCAAACAGTCATGTACTAGCCCGCCGTTTTGCCTTTATATAAAAGAACAAGAGTTAGTATTATAAAATAATTTGAATGAGCGTTCGTATACTAAAATTCAAAAAGCCCATGCTAACAAAATAGTTTATAATAAAATCAAGAAGGAATAGTGACAAAATTGTAATGGTAAATTTTTTTGTGTCTGAAGTTGGCATTTTAAGGAAGTGACTTTTGTGGTAATGGTTTAATGGAATCTTTGTTAATGTTAGCCCAATTTGCTTTTACTTTGCATAAGTGTGTGGCGATGTAAAAATCTTTCTTATTCGTATATCTTTTACCCTTAAAACACCAGTCTAAATATGCTTGATTTTTCAAAGTGCCCCAGCCGTTATTTTCAAAATGGCTTATGAACCAAATTTCGTTTATCTTCCCTTTGTCATCTAAATAACCAGAGTATACTTCATTCAAAGCTATTTGATGAAGTTGATAGTAAGACATTTGTTCATTAACTTTTTTATTTTTGATTAAGTTTCGGGGTACGTGGATATATTCCCCGATAAAAAAAAACCAATTTGTTTTAATTTTCTCACCATATAGAAAGGATATACCATCAGCAACTGAAGCCACTTTTTTATTAGTATATTGGGATAAAATACAACCAATAAATCTTGTCCCGTTCTGATTAAAACAAAGTAAGCTGTCAATATAATCTATACTTATATTTGAATCTAGGGTTCCAAATAGTTTATTTATTTTCCAGTGAAGTACCGTATCTGAAAGCCCTAAGAAAACTTTTTGGTATTCCGGCATGCCTATGGTCTTAATTGAATTTTCTTTATAATTATTATATTCCAAATTATCACAAGAAAACATACCAACTAACAAACAATAATAGAGTATCTTTTTAATTTCTTTTATTAACATAACCATTCGGTTTTTTAGGTATATAATTTATGTCAAAAATCCAATTGAAATTTGAAATTGTATGGCTTTCTAAAAAGCCTTTAGGCCAATAAGTATCTGGAATAAATATCCTACCACCATATGTAGAAGGTGGCAATGATTCAATACCAACAACAGATTTCTGCGGTGCTACTCCATCTTGAAGATATGGTTTTACTGTATTTCGTCTGTTCCATATTGCCATACCTCCCGAAATATCCCCCAATCAGTACTACCACTACCGGCGTTTTCCGGGGCAAGTATATAACATCTACCAAACTTAACACCAACAGATTTTAACCTGTTTATCATCCCGACAGCATAAGCATATCCCATGCTATGTGCTACAATATCTAATGTGTCAGTATTTACATCAAATAACAATTCACCAGAATTAATTTTTCTGATAAAGTCTTTGCCTGCCTCATCACCATTATTTTGTCGTTTCAAAAAACCACCGATATTAGGTGTTGTATGAAGATATTCATTGACGTGACACATAGGCCCATCGCCGAATAATATACAACTCCCCTTAGCTTGTTTAGAAACTAAATTCGCTGCTGAATATTTGGCGGTGCTATTGTGATTAGATGTTCCAACAGTATGATGTCCGTCAGCATAGACGGCGGCTCTGGTTTGAATTCTATTCATAAACTGTGCATCAATCCCTTTCCAATAGTTTCTTGAATCGCCAAACTCTATATTATTATAGGAATCTTGGTATTCTAATAGTGTTTCAACGGGGTCCCCGTTTCGATTTAGAATAGGCCTGTAACCATTTACAAACAAAATTAGGTTTTTAAAAGTAGAAGTGGTTTCTAAGTATATTTTCATATTGTTTAAACGCCTGTAAGCAGTTCTAACAATAATTTTTCCACCGTCAATTAAAATGCATGAATCTAAAATTACACCCTTTGGCGTTATCCTGGGTACTACAGTAATAACTATCTTATTTTTTACATCAGAATTATAATCATAAAACTGATTCTTTACATATACTGCTATAGAGTCGTATTGTATCCCCGCTAAATAGCATTTATCGGCCCGTCCTATTAAATCTGTCTGCCCCGGTATAATTAACTGGGTATTGTTTTTATAAGCAACTTTTATTTTATTAATCCAATAATAGGCACCGGCTGCAGTATTATATTTTCCAATATACGATGCGTCTTCCTCTTCATCAAACCAATTATAACTGTTTATTCCTAATAAAATTTTAAACCACTGTTTCTTCACCAATCTTGTACCCGAACTGTAATCCATTAAATTACCGCTGCTCGATTTTTCAATTTCAGGAAAAGTATGTTCCAGTGCAAAAGCGCCGTGGGCCAGCTCATGCGCTATTTCTTTTACCGATGCCGCCGCACTCACAAAGCCCACCGCTCTGCCTCTCACCATATAGCCTTTAACATCCGTATTATTAAAACCCGGCACCACAAATAAATAATAAGCTTCCTTATCATACAAACTATCATGTTGTTTGTAGGCATCTCTTAACGCGCGCATTTCAGCGCTGTACTTTGAAAGCAGTGTGGCATCCGCTGCATCCAAACCATCACTCCCTAACCCAAATGAAAAATTGGAGGCTGAACTTACCGTCCAGCTTACATTAGCTTGTTTAAAAATATTATTCAGCTGACCGTTAGTTAAAGAAATATTAGAATTGTTAACCGGCACCAACACCACTTTTTTATTAAGCTGTTTTAAACTGATAATATTTAACTTCCCTATTATTTTATTATTATAAACAGCATAAACAGAATTTACGTTATGACTGATACCCGTTATTTTAAATTTATTATTTCCTTCTGCCGTAAAATTCAAATTATTTCCATCAAAGGTTTTAAATTTCAGTAATGAAGAATTAAACCCCGTAACCTGAACACTTGCCAGCACTTCATCCGTCTTTCCTTCGCCAACGGATTTGTTGGGTACAAAATAATTTTTTCCGTTCTTCAATTTTATGACTTCGTAATTTTTTATAAATGCAGCATACTGTTTATCATCGAAGCCATATTGCTGGCTTACACTCATCTCAAAAGTAACCATTGTATTTTCATCAGCCGCTAAACTATCGGTACTATAATGAAGGAAATTTACCGGACCTGTTATTTTTGGCGGTGGAGGAATAAAGTCAACGTTATACTGATTGCCTTCACCGTCTCTTATTACCATTACGTTTGTTCCTGTTGGCGTAGGCACACAAATAGGAATGGTGCTTTGCTGAAGGGTATAACACACCTGGTTGCCGCTTATAAACACAGTGTCAATATTTCCATCAACATAAGTAGCATTTTGTTCCGCCACGTTCACGTCCCATTGATGGAGCATGTTATTCAGCCCGTCAGTTTCAGCGTTAATTACTCCCTGCTGATGACGGCTGTCTGAATCAATAAATATATTTGTCCATTTAACCGGTACTTTTTTAATTCCCATTAAACTTACAAAGCCTTTACCACGTACCATCCGGCTCCTCCGCTCGAACTGATCTGGGTGGCGTGTACTTCAAACTGTCCGCTTTGAATTATTAAACCTTTCACCGCTTTAATGGCAGGCAAGGGCTCAAGCGCTGTTGTACTGTAATTCAGGCTTTGGTCGTTGCAGACATAATTGGGTGGCGCCAGTGTTGTAACAACCGCCAAATTGCTCCACTCTCCATCAAGGCCGTTACCAATACCTTTCACCCTGCATTCGTAAATTGTTTCAGGCTCAAGGTTTCCAATTTTTTCCGTGCCAGTTGTGTTCGTATAATCGAACCATGCCGTTGTTCCCTGCTTTCGAATCTGAAGCAAATAACTGGTATAAGCGCTTTGGAGTGTCCAGTAACATTTGGCGTTGCGGTGATTCAGCGCTTCGGCATTCAAGGTTAAATTAATTGAATTGCCCAATACGTTTTGAAGTGTTCCGTATTTAAAAGTGCAAATTTGGCTGTAACCATTATTCTTAAATAGATCTCTTCCTGTATTGTCTTTTGCCCGTACCCGCCAGATATATTTCATGTACAAGTTTAATGATGGCTCGCTAATACCATAGTTAACCGATGTTTGCTGGGTTGTTACACTGTAAATTGGCGCGGTGCTCATGACCACCTGATTAGCATTGGCGTTACTGTCGGGCCTGCATTCCCATAAAGCGAATTCATATTCCGTGTTTAGCGCACTGTTCGGAGATCCAAGGTTCATTGGGGTCCATTGAAAAATTACATTTTGTGGATTAAACGGAGTAACAACGGAATTGCATAGCGGTAAGTTTAAGTAAGGAGGATCACTTAATGTAAACCATGCCTGGCTGCAGGCTTCATTACTTAATTGAACAGTGGGTGTGTAATAATCATAGGCTTTCACACATATAGAATAGTATCCTTCCGGCAAGCACATTTTTTGTTCATACTGACTTAAATTAATCCCTGTAAAATCCAGATTATTGCTGTTTAAATAAGGCGCCAGATCCGTGCTCGTAACTAATAACGGTTCGCCGGGTTGTAAAACAATTGCAGGCGGATTAAAAAAAGTTTTTGTACTAAGTGTAAAACCATTTCCTTTTATTTCAAATTTTAATCTCACGTTGTGATGCGGCACACTGAAATCATTTAACTGAAGTATTAGCTTTAGCTTTTCTTTTTTTGTTTTTGGGCGTTTCCCTTTTGCCTTCTTTAAATCATTCCCACGCAAAAGGGCCGGGCTGTCGCTACTCGCTTTTTTTATTTGCCTTTGCAGGACAAATAAAAAAGAGCTCAAACAGGTCGCTCCATCCCTAACGCAGCAGTTCCCTTTATAACCCCTGTTTATTTTTTGTTGAATGATTCTCATATAATAAAACCTATCCATTTTTTGTGGTGTAGGTAAATTATTTAAAAGCAAATAAAATAAATTATATAGCATTATACATTTTTTCAAAGGCACAATGGTCGCTTTACATCAAACATCAAAATGTTTACCATGTTACTTATATACATTTTAAGCTTCCACAAAATAGTTTATAGCCACAACAAAATATTAATCAGGCACGTTATAATGTTTGCCTTGTTCCACAAAATGTTTGCCACGTTCATGTTAATGTCTACCACGTTCAACAAATTGTTTACCTCGTTCCTTATAATGTTTATCACGTTCGTGGTAATGTTAACCACGTTCCACAAAATGTTTTCCACGTTCGTGGTAACGTTAACCACGTTCAACAAAATGTTTGCCTTTAACGTTATTATGTTAACCTCAAAGCTTAAAAACTCTTTGTTGTTAATGGTAATATAGTGCTCCTGCCAGTTGTTTTATATTTTCTACCACTTTTGTTTTAAACCGCGCCACTTATATAAAACACCGTCTTTTCAACTAATAAAAGCCCCTCATACTGTATCCTTTTTATATTCAGCATCGTTATAATAGGCAGGAAACAGTTCCTAAATAAAATTTAAAAAAAAGATAAATTTATAAGAGAAGTAAAAGTCAGGTTACGAGTTAACAGGACGACATCAAACAGCCGTAACAAAAACGAGAACGTATCCCTCTAAGTGTTGCATTACACGTTCGGTATTACAGAAGAACCGCTTATACGCATTGCAAATTCTCAGTAAACGCTCCCTTAACCGGCACTCCCTCCAAAACAAATCGCATTCCCGGTAGCACTTTTTTACCGACTCTTAAAGGAATGAATAAAGCAGGTTCAGCTGCAACATATAATAAAAATTACAATGAGTAATCTAATTAATGTGGCACTGAATATGTCTAGCATGTCAGTTTCACAAAAAATTAAATTCGGACGACAGGTTGCCGACGCCATGGCTAATCACCCATCGGTGTTTACAACTCCAATTCCAAGCTTAGCCGTAGTCAACAGCGCCATTAACGATCTTGAGATCGCTATGCAGGATGCCAGCGACGGCGGTAAAAGCAAAACAGCCCTTATGCATGATAAGGAGCAAACAGTATATCTGCACTTAAAAAACCTTGCGCGTTATGTAGAAATCATAGCCAGCGGAAATGCAGAAATTATTCACCTCGCAACCTTCAGTGTTAAAGCGGTAGGCATAAAGCAAAATATCGATTTCGATATCTTTTTGCCCGACGATCTTGGCGCTGTTGGTTTAAAATGCAAAGCCCGTAAAAAGGTAATGTACAGGTGGGAGTACTGTAAAGATCCCATGGGGGCAAACCAATGGCTGGTAGGTAACATCACCAGCGTTAGCAGTTCGTTTATTGGTAATCTTGAAAGCAATGTAAAATATTGGTTCAGGGTGGTGCTAATAACAGTTGCCGGCGAAAATGCCTTGCCTCCAAAATGCATTTTACCACTTTAATTAACCTTAACCCTGCTGCTTAGTAGCGGCAGGGTTTATTTAAAAACCTAAAAAAAATAGAAATCATGAACCGACAAATTGCCATACAAACCCTGCTTGCTCTTATTAAAAAAGAAGCCCTTGCAAAAGTTACATCGGGTTACGCAAGTAACAACCCTCAAAATTATCCTCTTCAATTATTGAATTATTTATTGCAAAGCAAAGAAGAAAATATTAACCATTGGTTTACAGCACTTGGGGTGCTAAGCATCCATCAAGCTATGTTTGCCATTAACCTGTTGCAGGATGCACACAAGCTTTCAGGTTACCAACCTTTTACCTGGCCTAAAGAAGCAGAGTTACTTGATGTTATTGCCCAAGGAGCCAAACTAACAAAAGCAGATGCGGGATAGCATAGGCGTGGCCTCAAAGGATTCCGCCAGATTTGTGTTGTAATTTTTTATACAACCGGAAATTCTAAAATTAAATAAAGAAAAACATTTAGGCAGAATAACATTTTAGAATTTCATAGAGCCTACGTTGTTTGAGGCACGACGTAAGGCGTGGCGAGTTCGTAGGCGACACCAAAAAATTAAAACAACAAATCCAGGAATACTTTGAAGCCTTGATCTTTTTGTTACTTTTTGAATCAAGTCAAAAAGTAAAAGAAATAAAATAGAATAGACACCATGCATTTCATTTTAATCATATTCGCAACCCTTGCAAGCCTAACAAGCATGGCGCAATCCTACCGTTGGGATGTTAAGATAGCAATTGACACCGCCGGGCAACGCTTGTACGATGCTGAGGCCCAAAAAGAAACCATTCAAAACCTTGCACAAGATAACAACAACCCCACACCCGCTTTAAAAGAAAGACAAAAAGGTAAAAGAGCAAATAACGAAAAGCGTAAGGTTACTATTGTAGGGTACATTACCAGTACGGGCCAGGAAGATGATGGCGACTATCATTTGGTAGTACAAGCTTTAAACGGAACACAAACATTAATTGCCGAAATACCCGACCCTAAAACTCCAAAGCTAAAAGGCTTTCCGGGTTACCGTGCCACTTATACAAAAGCACGCAGTGAAGTTGATACAAAAATAGGCGCACCGGCAAACAATGTTCGTGCGTTAAAACAAAAACACAAAGTCATAATAACAGGTATTGTGTTTTTTGATAAACATGCCCACGGTAAGGGGCACTCTGATAATGATGTGGAGATACACCCGGTGCTTTCGATAAAAGTATTAGACTAAGCACTAATGACCAAGACGTCAAGCTGAGCGTAGTCGAAGCAAAAATGTTCAATAACAACGCCCTTTCTTTTTGCTTAACCAGGGCAAACATGTAGTACATGTTTGAGCCGACTTGTGTAAAGGAAAACAAAAAGTCAAGGCTGCATATAAATTCCTTGATTTTTTGCTTCCTTTTTCATCAAGGAAAAAGAAGAAGAACAAAACCAAATAAAAATTTCCTGATAGGTTAATCAAACGCTTATTTTTCTTCGCTTGCGAAGTAAACAGAAACAATTAATAAAAAAGTAATATGACACCATACAAAATATTATCACTCGATGGAGGCGGCTCCTGGGCTTTACTCCAAAGCATGGCCTTAAAACAAATTTACAAAGGCACAAAGGTGGGCACTACCTGCCGCGAAATTTTACAGCAGTTTGATATTGTTGTAAGCAACAGTGGTGGCAGCCTAATGCTTGCCGCTATGATTGAACTGTATGATAAGGATATTGACGAGGTCACCGGCCTTTTTTTAAACGAAGGTATACGCCGTCAGGTGTTCAGCAAATTAAAATGGTACGAAAAAAGCGGATTTGAACATTTGGCCAGCTTGTTTAAAATTGCACCGCAATACAAAACCAGCCGCAAGCTTGGCGCCTTGCAAAACATTTTATCTGAAACAGGCCGGGTATCTTTAACCGAATTAAAAAACATAAGAAAAGATTTACCCGACAATATTATCTTTTGTGGGTTTGATTACGACCGTAACCGTGCCACTTTTTTCAGAACCAACCATGCAAGCAAATCGCAGCCATACACTAATCAGCACGAAGTTACATTGGCACAGGCGGTGCATGCTGCAAGCAACGCGCCCATAAAATACTTTGATGCGCCCGCTACCTTTTTAATTAATAACGTCATGCATCAGTTATGGGATGGCGCCGTTGGTGGCAATAACAACCCCGTATTAATTGGTATAACCGAAGCCCTTGCCATTTTTGAACATGCCCGAAGAGATTTTCATAAACTGCAGGTGTTAAGCATTGGCACTGCCAATAATCTACTGCCCGTAAAAGGTTTTACTGTTACCGATAATGCCGAGGGCCCCCGATTACTAAAGAACATACAAAGGCCAACATTAAGTAACGACATTGAAAAAATGGCAACCAGCATTATAAGCGAACCGCCCGATGCCGCCAATTATATGGCACACATGTTTTTGGGTGGCAAGCCCGATATTGATGCAATGCCCGCAATTATACGTTTAAACCCATTGCTGCAGCCCGTGTATTCCGAAGCCGCCAACATGTGGCGATACCCTTTGGGGCTCGATGGTGAGGGACGTATTATTTTTGATGCCTTACTCAATTTAGATATGGATGCCATACAGCAAAAAGATGTGGATAATATTAAACTGCTGGGCGAGTGGTGGGCCAACGACCTTATTATTAACCAGGCTATTCGGGTGGATAGTTATAAACTGCAATGTAACATAGGCCATTCTTTATTTTCTCAGGGCCGCACTGAATGGTTAAAACGAACCGGTATAATTTAAATGTTATGAACTCAGGATTTGAATATTTAAGGCGGCACGTGTATACCGGCTTTAGTAAAATAAGCGAAGATGATCACACACCCGCTGTGTATTGTTTTACCGAAACTGAATTTGAAATTGTTTTACAGCGCGTTCAACTTCTTGGGCTTGGTATAACACGCATAAAATTATGGAGCAATAATAAATTGGTTAATGCCGTATGCCCAAACCCCGGCATTGAACCCAACGACCCTACCTGGTACCTCAATGCCTTTTGGCACTCCCAAACCCTGGGCTTTACTCTCATGTACTCTGCTTCATTTCAAATACCGTATGAATTGATTATGGGTGATTTGAATTAGTATGTAAGGTATTGTGCATTTATGGATGAGTATCTTATTAAAATTATTTTATATTTGATCTTGAAGCCGCGTTCAAACAAATATAATTATTTGTAAATGTTTGTTTACACGCTTATCTGCTAGTTATGCGCAAGCATATAGATAACTCACTTAATTTAATTACTGTGAAAAAATTATTTTCTGCTTTAATAGGTTTTCTGACGACATTCTTAATGTGCGGGCAGACAGCCTCTCCAGAATACTATACTTTTATTAAAAAAGCAGACTCCTTATATAAAATTAAAGATTATAAAAATTCAGCATTGACATATTCATCTGCTTTTAAGACATTAGGGGGAAAAGGGAAAGTTAAAGATCGTTATAATGCAGCACGTTCATGGGCTTTAGCAAATACTCCAGACAGCGCTTTCTACAACCTTCATCGTATTGCAGACAGAACTTTTTATTCCGACTACGTTCGAATTACCAATGAAGAAGATTTTAATTCACTACATAAAGACAAGCGTTGGAATTCATTACTTACTCTTATAAAGCAAAATAAATATTTTAATGTTACAATGTGGCTTAAGTCAGAAACGAAAGGGAACAGCTATACTATAAAATTGCAAAAAGACAGTTTGCGAGACGGTAAATTAAGTGCTACAATCCAATCTGTTAAAAAAAAATTTAATGGACAAGGCACTTTCTTGCAATTTTTTGAACCTGAAGAATATCTCGGTAAAAGAATCCGCTTGACAGGAAATATAAAATCTAAAGACGTAACAGGTTGGGCATCATTTTGGTTAAGAATAGATGGGCCCGACACACCAAAGACACTTTCCTTTGACGACATGCGTGACAGAGCATTAAAAGGGACATCAGACTGGAAAAAATTCGAAATAGTTTTAGATGTTCCAAAGCAAGCGACTAATTTAGTATTTGGTGCTTTACTGAACGGAGCAGGACAAATGTGGTTCAATGATTTAAATTTTGAAATAGTTGATATTTCGGTACCATTAACAGGACAAAAAATAAAACAATAATTTAAAATCACCGCCCAGTGTAATCCTTCAACAGTAACAGGCCATAGCACTTATACATACACTAAATTGAACAAACAACACGCAAATCAGGTCTGTCCATCATCGCTTTTAACAGCCGGGTCTGGCACTAATATTGTGGACACCCGCACCGAATGTAGTTTATAATAGGGAGACAACTCGCCCCCTACAGCCAACAGTTGCACAATGCAGGGCTTTGATTGTTCATCGTGCAGTATAATATTTGGCGCCTAACGACCCAAGCTGGTCTTTAACCCCTTTTGGCATTCTCAAACCCTGGGCTTTTCGCTTATGTACTCAGCCTCTTTTCATATATCTATGAGGTAATAATGGGTCCATTGGAATTAGTATGTAAGGAATTCTACTTTTATGGATTAGTATTTTATTAAAATTATTTTATATTTGATCAGTATATTGCGATAAGCGTTATAATTATTTTTAAATGTTTGTTTACACGCATATCTCCTAGTTAGGGTGCATTATAAAGAATGAAGATTACATCAATAGCGTTACAAAATGTCAGAGGGTTTCAAAATATACCCAAGACAAGTCTCTCTGAATCGATTAATATTTTCATTGGAGCTAACAATTCTGGCAAGTCAACCATATTAAATTCAGTTTTTCAATTACAACGACAAGTCTTATCTAAGCAAGATATTACTATTGGGAAAACAAACGGCCGCATAGATCTTTACTTCAATGGTAGCCATCCATCCCTTCTTAACTATAATTCTGCTTATGATAGAATCATATTCAAACTTGAAAATAATCAAATACAATTTGGAATAAGGAATGGTAATGAAAGTATCGGTTACGCACGAATTCAGGAAAAAGAGCCAGCTAACCTCATTTATCCATATTTATCCAAAAGAAAAGCAGTTATATACGCTGATGCCATAAATGAAGCTAATGCAAATTCTGTAATAGGTGACTTTACAAATTTGTATTCAAAAGTTGATCGACTAGTTACCCCACAGTTTCAACCAGGAAATACACAGTACATAGAAGCGTGTAGAAATATTCTAGGATTTGAAATTTCAACCCTCGCATTAGGAGCGGGTAAAAAGGCAGTATATTTTGTTCACAATTTGGAACATATTCCACTAACAGCAATGGGTGAAGGAGTGGCTAATATTCTAGGACTAATAACCGACCTATGTGTTGCCGAGGAGAGAATTTTTCTTATTGAAGAACCTGAAAACGATATTCATCCTAAGGCGCTTAAAGCACTTCTTAAACTCATTATCGAAAAATCAAATTCAAACCAATTCTTCATTTCTACTCATTCAAATATAGTAATGAAGTATCTTGGTGGTGCAACAAATGCTAAAATATTCAACATTAAAAACGAACTTAGAGACAGTCAGCGAAATAACTTATTTGTTTCTGAATTGAAAGAAATCTCGCAGGATTCAGAAGAACGGAGACAGATACTTGAAGATCTTGGGTATGACTTTTTTGACTTCGATTTATGGAAGGGCTGGCTATTTCTTGAAGAATCATCCGCAGAAGTAATAATCCGTGACTATCTTATCGATTGGTTCGTAAAGCCTTTGAAAAATAAGATTAGAACTTTTTCGGCAGGAGGGGTATCATCCATAATACCAAAGTTTGAAGACTTTGATAAATTATTTGTATTTCTCCATTTAGAGCCGACATATAAAAATAAAGTTTGGGTACTAATTGATGCTGGAGAAGAGGAACAAAAAATTATTTCTAAAATGAAGGACAAGTATAAAAAAGCAGGATGGAATGAAACAAATTTTGCACAGTTCATTGAGCACGACTTCGAAAAGTATTATCCATTAGAATTTTCTCCGAAAGTTGATGAAATAATTAAAATTAAAGACAAGCAAGAAAGAAGAAAAGCAAAGAAAGAATTATTGGACGAGGTCAAACAATGGATTGCATCGGATGAAGCTTTGGCAAAAGAAAAATTTAAAGAAAGCGCAAAAGAAATAATTGAACGCCTAAAACAAGTAAGCAAGGAAATTAACAAATAGCTGCACCTAACAGCACACTGCCTTATGCGGGTTTTGTCGGTCATGTGCGGCGCGGACAATATGTCGCGGGGGGACCCGCGCAATCTTTTTTGTGCCTCACTAAAAAACATTTATCTTAGAAATACAGTTTTGGCGGTGTAGACACATGATCCTTCGAAACTCCGCACAAGGCAAATCTGCAAACCGTTATAAGCAATTTTGAAACGACCATGGACAAAATCAGTATAGTGATTTCTATTATTGCCCTGACAATTTCTGCGCTAGCTTTTTGGTTAACCAGAATGAAAAAGGGGACAATTAAAATGACACGGCCGACTATGATTTTCTTTGGACCAGACGGAGGAAAAAATCCTGACAAAGTATTCATTCGGACTTTACTCTATAGCACTTCGGATCGCGGGCAATACATCCAAAATATGTTTATTAATTTACGACGAGGTGAGTCGTCTCAAAATTTTAATGTATGGGTATATGGCGACAAACAATTTTCTCGGGGCAGCGGACTTTACGTTGATAAAAGTGGGGTGACCGTTAATCACCATTTCTTATTACCAAAAGACGCCAATTATTCATTTCTCGCAGGGGACTACCTTTTACAGGTCTACGTTGAAATGGTGGACAAAATGCCAATGAAAATTTTTGAGCAACAATTGCAGTTAACAACAGAACAGGCAAATGCAATGGTCGACAATAGAGCTGGAATTTACTTTGACTGGGCTCCAAACAGTCAGAGTTATTCTTCTCACGTCGAACTTAGACAGTTAACTGGAAAAGAAGCAAGCGAATTATTGATGTGACCAGCACTGCAACAAAAACGGCCTATAACACCGGACAATTGCGTCAGCGGGCGAACGCAGTTATCGCAAAGCCATTAATTGCTTCACTGTCACTGGTAACATTTATACCACGGGTTCTTTTTCATCAACATCTGACTTTGATCCAGGAAATGGAGTTTTTAATATAGCCAGTGTAAGTGGAACTGATATATTCGTTAGTAAGTTAACTTGTCCTGCGGTGGGTTTAAATGATTATTTTATTAATCTGAATAATGTTGGAATATATCCGAATCCTTCAGAAACAATTCTTAATGTGCGCTCCGCAACACAAGAAGTTCGAAAGTGTGTCTTAAGTGATTTATTAGGAAAGGAAATAATAGTAACATCTGATTCGGAAATCAATATTTCAAATATTGAACATGGAACATATATTTTAAAAGTTTATTTCAAGGATAACAATTCATCTCAGAATTTTAAGGTTTTTAAAAATTAATGAATATTCCACAAAGGTTGATCGGAAAATTGAAGCCACCGGTCTCAATGCCTTTTGGCATTCCCAACTCTGGGCCTTAAACTTATGTACTCCGCTTCTTTTCAAATACCTTATGAGTTAATTATGGGTGATTTGAATTAAATTCATTTTTAGTGAGGTATGTAAGGTTTTTTCAGTTTTAAGATTAGTATATTATTAAACTAATTTTATATTTGACATGCTGATTAGCTCAAAGCGATTATAATTGTTTGTACGCTTACCTTCTAGTTAACAGCGATACGTAGACAGACATGATCAGTAAAGAAATACTCATTAAAAGGTTGACTTATATTAAACAGCTTTACAAAATTGGCGTCGCCCAATCGCACCAACATGACAATATCGCATTATTTTCTATTCTGTCATTTCACGATAGTATCGAAATGTTCTTAAAATTGTTATCAGAACATTTAGACATTAACTCTTCTGACTTCAAATTCATGCAGTATTGGGACCGTATCCCAACATTGACATTGAAAGAGTCTATGCGGAATCTAAATGCTCGACGAGTTAACATAAAACATCGGGGACTCCTCCCAGCCAAGACAGAAATTGAAATATCTCGAGTGAACGCCGGTGACTTCTTCACCCAAAATTGTAAGGCCCAATTCGATATAGAGTTCACTGATATTTCTCTGTTCTAATTAGTGAAATATGAAAAGGTCCGAGACTATTTAAAAGTTTCACAAGAAGCTCTCGACAATAATAAATTTGCGGACTGCATTGAAAACGTGGCTTATGCTTTTGACGAGTTGTTGTATACTTATGAAAGTAATAAGACTTACTGGGGGAATTCTCCTTTTTTTTCGGAAAAAGTATGACCTTCCTTTCAAGTTTTAGCTTGGGAATCTCGAGAGATAGCGATGATGGTCTTTCCAAATTGAGAGACTTTGTGGACACAGTAAAAGATTCGATTGACGCACTTCAAAAAGCCGTGAAAATTACAAGTTTCGGAATTGACTATAAAGAGTATGTCAAATTTAAAATTTTAACACCGGTGATTCATCGGTTTATAGGAGGAAATAAAAATGCTCAAATAATGGGCGATAAAAAATGGACATCAGAAAATTGCCAATTTTGCATTGACTTCGTTATCGACAGTGCGCTCAAGCTCCAACAGTTTGACTTTGCAATTGACGCTCTTGAGGAATCAAAAATTGAAATAACGAAATTTGACGTGTAAGCATAGTGCTTATAAGAACACATTTGTCTTGCAATGGACGTCAGTTATCGATCGGCGAGGACAAGTTCTTGGTTGACGTCAGAGTTTTTTTGCGCCTCACTAAAAAACAGTTATCTTCGGTATACAGTTTGCCGGTCAGGGGTAGGGATCTCCGAAAGCCACCAAGGTAAATCTGTAACCATTATAAGCAATGCTTAGACAAACAGAAAGAACAAAGTGATTACAAAATTCAGGACAATAAATAATCTAGCTGTTTTCCAAAACTTTAATTGGGACGCCGCACTTCGCGACGAAGGCAACAATGTTATCCTATTTAAAGCAATTAATATCATTTATGGGCGAAATTACTCTGGAAAAACAACACTCTCCAGAATTGTTAGGGCCTTAGAAACAGGAAATATTTCAGACAAATATGAAAATCCTCAATTTGAAGTTAGCATTCAAGGCATAGGTGATTCGACTCCCAATAACTTAACAGCCCACGGCAAGAAAATTCGTGTATTTAATGAAGACTTTGTAAAAGATAATCTCCGATTCATTGCCAATTCGGACGAAAGCATTACCCCGTTTGCAATAATTGGAGGCAATGTTGGTATCGAAGGTGAAATTCAGATCCTAAAAAATGAGTTAGGAATTAATGACGAAGGAAGTGAAATTGGATTTTATCTTGAATTTAAAAACGCGACAGCGATTGCAAAAACAGTGTTTCAAACTTATCAAGCGGAAAACAATCAATTAGATCAGCAACTAACGGCTAAAGCGCTAGATAGGACATCCGGCATCAAATACAAGCCTGACAGATTTGGCGACCAAAACTACACTAAAACAAAATTACTTGCCGACATTGAGCACGTCTCAGATCTTTCTTTTCAACCACTGTCAGATGATGAAGTAACACGAAAAGTTAGTTTACTTAATGAAAAACCCATCGCAGATATTCCTGGAATAACAAGACCTGTCTTAGATATACACAGCCTGAACTTAAAAGCCAAAAATCTCATTACTAAATCAATTAGCAATTCAAATAAAATTGAACAACTTTTAAAAGACGCCATTCTCAACCGCTGGGTTAAAGAAGGTCGACAAATCCATAAAGATCAACTTCAAGAATGTTCATTTTGTGGTAATGGCATTTCTCAAGCACGCTGGAGCGAACTTGACAGTCATTTTGATGGAGAATCCGACAAATTAGAGAAAGAAATGGGAAATCTAATTGGGGAAATTGAGATTATAATCCAAACCGTTGAATCGCTTTTGCATATTAACAAGAATATATTCTATTCAAAATTTCATCGAGACTTAGAAAGGCTGGAGGCCTTAAAACAAAAAGTTACGATTCAAATTAAAGCAGAATTAGTTCGGGTTAAAGAAGGTCTGCAGGAACGCAAGGACGATCTATTGAATTCAAAAACGTTTATAGATATTGTTAACACAAGCAAACGTCTCCAATGGTGCTGGGGAATATTTGAACGCCTGCGAATTGAAGCAAATAATTATACAAAGTCATTAGGAAGTGAACAGGCAGAAGCTAGAAGGCTCCTCCGTTTAAGAGAAGTCAGCGATTTTGCGAGTACGGTGCAGTTCGCTTCCGTGATGGCGAGAATCAAAACTTTGAAAGATAAGTCAGAAACTGAAGATCAGAACAAAAAAGCAATTGAAGATAAGATTAATCTACAAATATCAAAGATTACAGATAAGGAACGGTTAATGAAAGACGAGGAAAAAGGAGCGTTGAAGGTTAACGAATATTTGAACAATTTTTTTGGACACGATTTCTTGACATTACAGGCACTCGAAGAAACTGATAAAAAAATCAAGTTTGAGATTGTTAGAAATAGAAAAAAAGCGCATCATTTGAGCGAGGGAGAATGCAGTTTGATTGCTTTCTGCTATTTTATGGCGAAGCTAGATGATGTAGAAACGAAAGGAAGTAAGCCTATCATTTGGATTGATGATCCAATTTCGAGTTTAGACAGCAATCATATTTTCTTTGTGTATAGTCTTATCAATGCAGAAATCCTAGCAAAAGAAGAATTCGAGCAAATATTTATTTCCACCCACAACCTTGATTTTCTAAAGTACTTAAAACGGTTACCAAGTGCATTAAATAAAAACCAAAGTAACTACTTCTTAATTTCAAGAGAGAAAGAACAGAGCAGAATTAGAATAATGCCGCGGTACTTAAAGGACTATGTAACCGAATTTAATTTTCTTTTCCATCAAATTTATATGTGTTCCACTGCTGACGCTGATGATGAAGGACAACATAGTTTATTTTATAATTTTGGCAACAACACACGGAAGTTCCTAGAAGCATTTCTTTATTACAAATATCCGAATGCAAATGACCAAATTGAAAAGTTGACAAAGTTCTTTGGCGATAACCGGCAGGCTTCGACAATGACTGATCGAATCAACAACGAATTATCTCATTTAGAAGGGTTATTTGAAAGAAGTATGACACCGATTGATATACCAGAAATGAAAAAGGCATCAGCTTTTATATTGGACAAAATCAGGGAAAAGGATAGTGACCAGTACGAGGCATTACTCTTAAGCATCGGAGTGGAGAATTCAGGCGCATAAGCGTCGTTTAGCAGACAGACACAAGACATGTCGAACGTCTAGCCACAAAACATTATTAAAAGTCGCAGTGCGTCTTGGCACAACATCCATTTATTAATCTTACATCCATCAAAAGAATTTATCTTAATATTCTTTTTTAGACATGAGTGCAGTAAAACCTTATTTGAAAAGATCTGGTATAGAAGTGTTTAATGCTATAGACAATGAGATAATAACTTCGAGCGTTGGATTATAGGTGCCTGTTTCAATTCTTCTGATGGTTCTAATATCAACATCAATTTTTCCCGCGAGGTCAGCTTGTGTTATGTTTTTAGATTGACGCAGATTTTTAATTTTATTTCCAAACTTAGCTTTTAAATCAGTTTTTTTCACATAGCCAACTTACCACCTTACTAAAATAAATTTGCGGACTTATATGTCCTGTTTCCAAATTAGTTGTATTTTTATTTAATGAACACTACAACAATAAAAATATTGAAAGAGATAATTAATAAAGGAGGATTAATGGGATACGTTGCAAAAATGTATTTAAACGATGAAAGTTTGGCTCATCAATTTATTTTAGAATGTGCGCAACAATGTCATAATAAGCAGGCCATTGATTTTTGGGGGACTGAATTAACACAAAAAATAATCAAGCATTCAAAAACGGAAATTACTAAATTGTATCTACTAAATGAGGACCTTACCATTTGATCTGGAAGTAGCAAAAACAATCAGAAGTTTGCGCATTAATAAAAAAATAAAACAAGATACTGTAGCTTACGCATTAAATATGTCACGCTCCAATTATACAAGGCTAGAAAATGGAGATTGGGCAATGACGTTAGGACAATTAACGATTATTGCCAGGGAATTAGGCACAACCCCCGTACAAATTCTTTTAAGTACAAATGATGGTTCGAATAAGGTTTTCAACGCAAGTATTTTTCTGGAAATTGTTATAGATCTTATTCTTTTAATAGACCGGAAAAGTTCTGCCACCTATTCAGAGAAAGAATTGGATTTTATAATAAAAAAAATAAAATCCCTTTATGAAATGAAAAACCAAACAAATCAATAAAGCCGTTATTTAACAGAATGTTCGTGGTACGAACCCGAAAGTTCTTGTTTTCTCAAATTTAACGCACGAGTTTTGCCTTCATTAAATTAAATATAAATGAAGAACTCTAAAACTAAAATTTTCTCCTTTGTATGTGTCCTACTAATAATGGCAGCAAAGGCTCAGGTAGTCCCTAATACTGATTGGATTAAATATTACAGTCAAATATCGATCAGGGGTAGTATATCCAATGCCATTGATGGTAACAACAATGCCTATGTTACAGGTTATGTAGATAATGGATCAAATAAAGATTTAATAGTGGTTAAATATGATTCGCTTGGCACTTTGTTGTGGTCGAATAATTATGATAATGGAGGTGATGATATAGGAAACTGTATTAGAGTTGATCCAAGCGGAAATGTTTTTGTAGTAGGTGGAAG
>JAOQAF010000057.1 GCA_025963735.1 Bacteroidota bacterium | reverse complement strand
AAGGACAAGCATTTTCAGGGACAAAACTAAATGTATCGACCGGAAACACAATTAGACGTAACCATTACAAGGCATGGCAGCAGCTAACACGGGGCAATTGTGCAATGCGGGTTTTGTCGGTTATCGTTCGGGCGGACAAGTTGTGCGCTGAACGCGCATTTTAATTTGCCCTCACTAAAAAACATTTGTACTTTTAATAAACATTTGAGGGTAAAGACAGTTTTGTGTTTCAATAAACCGCACTGCACAAGCCCCGAAACCGTTAGTGGCAAGCCTGACAGACAAGACATGGAATTCAAATTCGACAGATCAAAACTATTTTATCCGTTTGTAATAAACTACATTACTTCACTGCACGGAAAATTGGAGTTAATGTCACGCGACTTTTATACAAAAATTGAGAAAGCAATTGCTGACGGGCATAGTTTGGACGACTTTATAAAACATTATGCTGGGGACGATCCAAAACACATTAAATTCTTTCAAGACATTCTTGCCTCTAACATTAAGCCGACAGTTCTCCTTGGACAACTTGCTTTAAAAAGTGAACAAAGACAAAATCACGTTGAAATTTCAATTCCTGAAATTGCAAAAGACTTCGTTGACAATCATGAATATCTTTTACCTTTTCAAATTAGGGCAAGTGGAGTACTTTTAATAATGGCTTATGAAACTTCACCAGACATCAAATATGACAAAACAGACCCGTTGTGGAATTTCTTATATCATTGCAGAAATGCAATTGCTCACAATGGTAAGTTCAACATCGACGACAGAGGAAAAAAAAGACTACCAGCAAAATGGGGTAATCTCGAAATCTTAGAATCAATGCACGGACTGAATTTATTTAAGGACGGTACTGACAATCCAGGTTTCTTAAGTCCTGGTGACCCCCTTTATTTATTGTACGACATTGAGCAGACATATTTATAAAGCCAGCCACTAACAGCAGGCAATTGCACAATGCGGGTTTTGTCCTAACGCAAAGGCGGACAAGTTGCCGGCTTGACAGCCGATCTTTATTTGCCTTTGCTCATAAAACATTTGTACTTTTAATAAACATTTGTAGGTCAAGACAGTTTTGCCTTTCAAAAGCCGCACTGTGCAAGCCTGCGATACGTTAGCAGCAAGCAAGGACAATGAAAATCATTTTGACAATATTGTTAGCTTTCCTATCGACACTTCTATCTGCTCAAAATGCCGACAGCTTGGGGCTTGACAATTCTTCAATTCTGACGACGAAGGAGGCAAACTACTTGAACACACATTTTGCGGGACAACGTAATCAGTTCGACTTTACGGGAAAGAAAGTAGCTTTCATTAAAGGCGAAGGCGGACACACTATAACTACCAAAAGTGAATTCTTCCAAGACGTGCGGACAACTTCTATGAAATTACTTTCCGACAAAGAAAAAGGTGATTCTGGCGGTTATGATGTGTTGGTATTTAATTGCACTAAAATATTTACCACGCGACACCAAAGAATGATCTTTAAAAGACTTCGGGGCGACAAATAAGCGGCGAGACAAATTGCCAGCTGCTAACACGGGGCAATTGCGTCAGCGGGCGGACGTGAGTCATCGTTCGGTGCTGACGAGTAGTCGCTTCGCGAATTTTATTTGCACCTCACTAATAAACATTTATCTTCGTATTAACCTTTGGTCGGCGTAGACACTTGAGTGTTTCAATAACCCGCCGAACGCAAGCCCCGAAACCGTTAGTGTTCATTGCGGGTGGTTTAATAATCACTTGTAAGCAAGTTTTTCTTTTTTAGAATTGCATCTCGTAATCAAACTAAACGTATCGAACTGTGTGTATCGAACTAAATGTAAGCGGACGCTCAAACTTTTCTTTAAGACATTTCGGTTAAACTTGCCCTCTTTCATGTTGACACTTCCTTTCTGCGTAAAGCGGTGCAGTAACGGCTATATGCGGACGCTTTGAATTAACCGCCGGGACAACGCAACGACACACTAACACAGGGCAATTGTGCAATGCGGGTTTTGCCGGTTATCGTTCGGGCGGAGAACTTGTCGCTTCGCGAATTTTATTTGCCCTCACTAAAAACCTTTTGTACATTTAATAAACATTTGCCGGGGTCGACCGTTTTGTGTTTCAAAAGCCGCACTGCACAAGCCCTGAATCCGTTATGTGCAATGCGCGTGGCGACAGGCTATCGGCAGACAGTTTTCAGGTTGACAATTAAGTTTTGTGCTTCGACAACCTCCGGCTTCTTCGCGGACGTTCTCCGATATTACCATTTGTCGTTTTAGACAGGCGTATATGTTATTGCTTTTCTTTCGCTCTTCGGGCGGACACGCCCGTTAGTACAGCTATCCTTAACTCCGCATGTTTGCAAGTTCTTTTTAAAGGCAATAATTTTATTTGCTTGCAAACAAGCCTCATGCCCACGCACTTTCGTGGCTTTTCCAAAGCCATTTTGCTATCCCTATTATAGCCCATTTGTATTTTTCCACTCCGCTCCAAAACCCAAAAAAGCTAAAATGCTCACGCACTTTATAATAGGTGTGCTCCGCACTTGTTTTGCGCGTGCGCTCTGCGCCATAAAGCGCGGCCTCCGGCAGGTAGGCCTTTAACAAGTGGGAAAAAGGTTTAGCTATATAGCTTATTTACTCTTGCGTTTATTTTCGACTCAAACTGTTCTGTTTCCTTTTGAATGGCAATGATTTTATTTCTTTGCTGATCATAAACCTCTAACCATTCCATTTCATTCCTTTTGGTCAATTTTTGGCCCCCTTCTTCCTCAACAATATCATTTAATTTTTTAATGAATTTCGAAAAGTCTAGTTCATGCCAATCATTTAATGCGTCAATTTCTGCGTTTGGGTAGGAGCTCCTCAATAACTTAAGAAAATCCTTACAAATTTTATAAATAGTTTCATATGCTTCAATTAGCTTATTGCTATTTTCAACTATTTCATCATACTGAACTTTTTGAGTTTTAAATGAGGGTTTAACAATTGGTAGATCACCTATTTTACCTGTGCTTAATTGATTAAATTGTCCGTCAGATATAAAGTTCTGAATTATCTCACTATTCAGAATTGCGTTAGTGAACTTCACAAAAGAATTCAAATCAGAATTCTTTAGTAACTCTTTGTAAAACTCTTTATCCTTGTCAATAACTGGATATATAAAATTCTGTCCACCAGAGCCTCCGCCACCTGAATAACATTCTTCATCAGAATAAGTGAATTTATCCATATTCTTCGTATTAACAATGATTTTTGGAAGGGAAAAGGGCACATCTAAACGTTCATAGAGTGGTAAATACCACTTTTTTCGTTTCATAATTTTCTGAACCGCACCTGCTGAACTATAATTAGCCTTTATCTCTTCCGGTGAAAATTTTTCAAATTGGTCTAACGAAAAAACCACTCCCTCGTCAACTGTTGTACATCTATTAACTAATATCGTTGAAAATTGCCTCAAGTAATTTTTAATATTCTCAGTTAATTCTTCATTACCTACATAAATGACCTTTGAATTACTTGGTGCCGTTTTCCATTTCATTAACCCTTCTGTCTTGACATATGTCTTTATTAATTTCTTATCTTTTTCATTTAAACTGACCCATTCGTCATTAATATTTAACTTGATAATATTTCCGTTAAAAGTAATATCAATTCCATCCTTCAGAACAAATATCCCTCTTCCAACCATATTTTCTGTAGCTAATCCTGCAACAAAATGCTTTCTCGAAACTCTGTCCACGCCAGTAACTAATCCCTGAGAAACATCAAACAGAGTATGCAACTTTACAATTGAATTCCTTAAATGAATTTCAGTTTGATAAAAATTCCAAATCTTTTCTCCCGTAATATCCCACTCTTCGGCCTTAATTGTCTTACTATTTGAATCAAGAAATAATTCAGCGCCGATCTCGTTTTGATTTCTCATCGATTTAAGGATGAATTCATAATTCAATTTATCCGTCTTTTCTTTTAAACTTGTTAAAATTAAACTCGATGTCCCCGCTTCATCAAAAACTTTCAAATCATTAAAATCAACAATTTCAATAATTTTTGTTTCGTTTAATATTTCTTTTCTAACTTTATTGGCCCAATCTGCATTCGTAAATTCTCTTGGCACAATGAGACTTTGGATTCCGTTTGATTTAAGAAGATCTACCCCTAACTTAATAAAGAAATAATAAGTGTTGGACCTTCTTCTATAATAGTCCCTCCATTTTTCAACTTTTTTTAAATCCTCAAAAATATAAGAATGTCCCTTTTCTCCAACATACGGAGGGTTCCCAACTATAACATCAAAACCGCCCTCTTCATTGATTATTTTATCAAACCGTTTTTTCCATGGAAAGTGTTTATCTGGTGAAATCCTTTTATCTTCAATTAGTGAGTTTCCACATTGTATATTATCATCTAAAGCCGTCAATTCTTTATATCTATTAGCCGTTTTGAGCCACAAACTTAATTTTGTAATCTCAACGCTTTCCTCGTTTAAGTCAACTCCATAAATGTTATTCGTCAAAATATGCTTGTCTAAATCAAAAGCTTCTCTTTGCCCCGCTTTTAATTTTGCTAATTCATTGTTTACCAGTTCCCCTTCACGATGTAGGTAATCAAATACCTGATTCAAAAATGCCCCCGATCCGCATGCAGGATCTAAAACTTTTATATTGACTAATTTTTCTCTGTAAGCCTCCCAAAATTTTACGTGCGATTCTATCTTCTTGTTGTAATCTAGTTTGTCGACGGTTTTCTTCCTCTCCTTATCCTTAACCTTAACCATCTTTATGGATTCAAAATCTTTTTCGTTTAGGTCCGGCAAATCATCTACTCCTAATTCAATTTTTCTACTCTCTAACCATCCACCAACAGCTGACTTAACCATATACCTCGTTATATACTCGGGCGTATAAAAAACGCCATCAGCTTTCTTTTTGCCTTTTGTAACATCAACTTCACGTCCCTCTATTTTAGCCTTGAGTTCTTCAATATCTGAAATACTTTGTTCAAAAATGTGTCCTAAAATATTTACGTTGAGTTCGCTCTCAAAATCATTTTTAGAGAGTTTAACCAAATGAATAATAACTTCGTCTTTTATTATTAAATTGTCTAAAGTTTCATCTTCAGCAAACAATCCACCATTAAATTTATTAATGCTTTCATCGGGATAACCTCTATCAATCGCCTTAAAAAGATTCTTCAGCTGGGTCCATAACTTAACCTGTGAAAAGTCGATTACGGTTTTTGCACGATCCACGATCCCTCTAAATATCTTAGAAGGTATAAGCCCCAAGTCCTCACAAAAACAAATGAAAATTACTCTATCTAATATTTTCTGTGCTTTATTTAATAAAACAACTTCTGCAACTCCAGGATTGTGTTTTTTTAAATGATTAAACAATTCTGTCCGTACTTCCTTATATTCTAAATAAAACTTTTTGGTAATAACTTTTTCATCTGCTTGTCTATCTTCAAATAATAAATCAGCGGGCGATTTTTGATATTGCAGGGTAAGTCTATCTTTATGTAATAAAAAAAGAAATTTTTTGAACTGAAAATCGTCCGCTAAATTGGTAACCTCAAACACTTCGTATTTTGAGGCGTCTGATGAATGGTATAAACGTATTTCTTTAAAGTTTGAAACGATAACCCATTTACAATTTCCGCCAAGCTTAGGGACATAAGAAAACGCCTGTTCAATAGGTGTCCTTTTATCAACTCTATTTTGTGGCTTATCTAAATCCGACGAAGCGTCTTTTAATTCGATTACAACACGACAATCAGATATTACTGTTTTTTTATCCTCAATTTTAAAATATCCTAGAATTCCATCCGCGTACTTTCCGCCAACTTGCGTAGTGTGTTCTTTTTCTATATTCCAATTACTATCGCTTTCATACTCATAACCCAATACGCTACCAAACATAGCGTTTATAAAATCGGCTTGCTGTGATTTTTCCTTCGTTAATTCTACTCTTCCGCTTTTTATTTTTTTTATTAAAGTTTCTAAAGCTTTTCGTTTAATTTCAATATTATTAAAATGGTCAAGCGAAAATAAATCAATTTTAGTTTTTAAGTACTTTTCTCCGAATATTGATTGATTCGTCATAATTTTTTATTCTTCCACTTCAAAATTAGTTACCTCTACGAATCGTGCTCTTGTTTTTGTTCTTTTAGCCAAACCGGTAATGATAATATACTGTTTTAGCTTATGAGCTTCAATAGCATCTTTATATTGTTCACTACTTAGGTTAGCTGTTGCAACAACTGGCATTTCTTCATATAACCCTGTAAATGTCACGCTATTTCGTAACCCGTCAGGGTCTTTTGACTTTAAAGTTATTATAGTTCCTTTAATGCTAATCACACCGACTTCATACGTATGCGATTCTATTTGTTCAACAAACTGTGTCAGCTTATGCAATTTCGCAGGAGTAACGTTAGTGTTGACAATAGTGTTACTGTTTTCTATATTATGGAATGTGAAATCAATATTTTTTAATTTTGCTTTTTCAAAGAATACTTCAATGTCCTTAAATAACTTTATATTTATTTTGGCCTCATTTTCTATAATATATTCATCTGTTATTTCCGCATTTCCCTCAAGTATATTTGTATTTATAAAACTAAAAACATCCGAAAGCTTTTTATTAATTTCTTCTGAATAAATTTCTTCTCTATCAAACAACTCCCTATCCTTAATTAATTCCTTTGATGGCAATTGAATTTTCGCTACAAAGCTACCTTTCTCGGTTTGTAAAAAATTACAAAGATTGATATAGCGGCTTACTTCCTCTGGGACCCTTGTTGAAGTAACACTTTTGTCAATAACAAAGCTGGCCGTATCGGTGAGTATTGATTTTATTTTTTCGATTAGACTTTCAAATCTATTCAAAGAAATTCTACCCTCTCCGGTTAATTCATCATAAACCCTAATTTTAAAAATAGTATTTTCATTCTTTAGGATAATGTTTAAGTCATCAGGAGTTAAAAAATAAAACTCTGCAATAATTTCAATTATATTATTAATAAAAGATTGCGAATCGTTTTTGTCTATTGCTTTTGGCACGTGTATTCTAAAGTCATCCGCCAGTCCAAATGCGGCAGGTGGTTTTACTTCAAGAAAGTTTTGATTTTCACTGACTACAGCCCATTCTCTATTTACAAGAAATAATATTATTTTTTCCGTAATCATATCGATGGATAGCACTGTTGATGTAAGTCTATAAAACAATCTAACCCCAAAATGTTTGCTTTTGGAATTTCAATTCTTATTGAAGCAACGTTTTCAGTTTGCGCGGACCCCACAGGTGGTGTATACCAGTATGCGTGCTTTCTTAATTTTATTTCGTTAGCGTCGATATCCACCCATGTATTTTGATCATGTGGCAAAACAAAAAGTATAAGAATTAATGGCGCTGTCCCGTTGGTTTGTCTTTCAACCAAATCATTAAATGTTTTTGCTTCTAAATCATACCTTACTAAGGTCGGTTCATCAATAATTGAATGATCGGTTGTTGCTTTTAATTGTAAATCAATATATCTGCTATCGGTTGCATATCTTGTCTTTCCATTGGCCGCTACATATGTATATGACTTTTTTAACTGAAAATCCACTCCGTTATCTAGTGATGGCTTATCAATTGCAAATCCTTTGTTAGCTGCTAAAATGCTAATAAACCCATTTGATAATTGTTCTTTTATTTGTTCGACTGTCATTAAGCTACTTTCAGAAGGGAATACCCCACGAGTCGTTCAAAAATACTCCTTTATTCCATAAAAGCCAACCAAAATTCATCCACCTTCAGACTGTCCTTAAATTTGCTATTTATTAATGCGCGTTCCCCTATCGGGTCAGGCTATCCGCTCCAATCTTTTCCCTTCGCTCTTGCTCCGTTGGAAAAGGATTTCCGCTACTATCCTTAACGCAACCGGCTTTGTGCTTAAACTAACCACTTATAAAGTAAACGCAACCACTTTATTTATTTTAACACTTTTTCCATGTACTTCAAGTACACCTTTTACGTTATAGCATAAAAAAGGAGGACATAATGCCACCACAAATTAAAAGAATGATTCCTGCCGTTGATCTCTCAGAGAGTTACAATTAGGCTTCTTTCCCTTCCTTGCTCGCTTTAGTTTCTGAAAGCCGAACATCGAAAAACAAAAACAATCACTTTTAAAACTTACTATTATGTCATCCATTTATGAAACAGGCCACGCTAAAAATGTAGCAAACCTGTTAAAATTCAATCAACTTATTGCCACTTTCGGTACATCTTATAATCCATCAAATGCTACAATCACAGCCGCTGGCTTAAATACTCTTTACACTACGGCAAACACTTCCCTTAATAATGTAAACTCTGTTTACAATACCTGGAAGAACGCAACAAACAACCGCGAGATTGCATTTTTGCCGCTGGATAAACTGTCAACGCAATTGTTAGGAGCCTTACAAGCTACTTCCGCTCCGCAGCAAACGATTAACGACATGGTTTATCTGGTAAGAAAGATTCGTGGTTTTTCAAAGAAAATAAAAGCAGATGCTTCAAAAGTGGCTAACCCTAATGAAAACCCAATTGCTTTACCTGACCCTGATCCTTCGGCTAATATATCGGTAAGCATTTCCAACTCCCAACAGAGTTACGACCAAAAGCTTCAGCATTTTGCAAAGCTTATTCTTTTGTTGCAGTCGGTTTCTTCTTACAACCCTAACGAAGTTTCGTTGCAAGTTGCATCTTTGCAAACCTTGCTTACAAACCTCACGACTTTAAATAACGCCGCCAATACTGCGTATGCTAATCTTAAAGCAGCCCGCATTTCAAGGAACCTCGTCTTCTACGCTTCTATCACAGGTATGCTTGATCGCATAAGAAACTCAAAGGCTTACATCAAAAGTTTGTATGGTGCTTCTAGCCAACAGTTCGTGGCAGCTAACAACATTCATTTCGTTCGGGTGGTATCGAAGAAAAAAGCTAAGTAGTGATTGCATTCACGGTGGTGTCTTTTTAAAAGTCCGGCAGTTCTGCCGGACTTTTTTTATGCATTCTGTTAAGTGGCAAAATGGTTTACACACTGTCTTACTCACTCCCAAAAACTTGCTTCCGTTTTGTATAAAGTTGCTTCCCCAATGCGTAAACTTGTTACCTCATTGTCTGTTAGGGCTACCTTTTTTAACAAATGGCAGACATTCTTTAACAAAACCGCTACCTCATTGCGTGTTATTGCTACATCATCGCGTGTTATCGCAACTGCGGAGCGTGTTTTAACAATCTACGTGCGTGTTATCGTCGCTGCGGAGCGTGTTATCGCTCTCTAAAAAGTTAAAATCCTTAAATTTTTGTGTGTAACTAAAATCCTGCTGACAAAAAGTCGGACTGCAGAGCGTGTTATCGTCGCTGCGGAGCGTGTTTTAACAATCTACGTGCGTGTTATTGCTCTCTATAAAATTAGACACTCTGCTTACGGGCATAACATTTGGCTTTCTAACTAATGGACGAGAACATTGCGGCGCCTACACCACTGTGTAAGCGCCACTTTTTTTATATTCATTACCGCCTATCAAACTATGCCCGTCGACCTGTGTGTATCGACCTGTGTTTATATCTCTCATTACCCATCGACCTGTGTTTATTTCCTCACGCACATTTGCAAGCACATTGGGTCGCTTTCTTTTAAAGGTAAATTGTTTTTTTGGCGCCCAATAAGCTTGCAAATTTCCTCCGCACCTGTATGCCTATAGAACGGGCGCTTTTCCAAAGCGCTTCCCTATCGCGCGCAATAACATATACTAAATGCAATTAATAACCTTTTGTCGTTGTATAGGCGGACATTAGAAACGCCGGGGGTGTTGGTTTGTGTCGCGCACAGCACATAACAGCGGCTAATGGCGACCAGCGGGCATTTCCAAAGCCTTTTTGCGGCGGGACAAATGGTGCGCTGACGCGCTTCTTTTTTGCCGCAAAAAAATGTACATTAGTGTTTCAATTAACCTTTTGTCGGTGTAGACACCTGAGTGTTTCAAACTCCCGCCGGACGCCAAGCCGCAAAACGTTAGTGTTCATTGCGGGTGGTTTAATAATCACTTGTAAGCAAGTTTTTCTTTTTTAAGAATTGCATCTCGTAATCAAACTAAACGTATCGAACTGTGTGTATCGAACTAAATGTAAGCGGACGCTCAAACTTTTGTTTAAGACATTTCGGTTAAACTTGCCCTCTTTCATGTTGACACTTCCTTTCTGCGTAAAGCGGTTCATTACTGCCTATGTGCGGACGCTTTGAATTAACCGCCGGGACAGCGCAACGACACACTAACACAGGGCAATTGTGCAATGCGGGTTTTGCCGGTCATCGTTCGGGCGGACAAGTTGTGTGCTTCGCACTTTTTATTTGCCCTCACTAAAATCCTTTTGTACATTTAATAAACATTTGAGGGTAAAGACAGTTTTGTGTTTCAATAAACCGCACTGCACAAGCCCTGAATCCGTTAGGCGTAAGCGCGACAAACAAAACCAAAATGTGAAAAACATACTTTTTATATTCCTTTGTTTGCTGACAGTTTCGCTTCACAGTCAGACAACTCCTCCTGCTTACAATAATTATATTAAAAAAGCCGACTCACTCTATCGGGCCAAAGACTACAAAGGTTCAAGTTTAACGTATGACTCCGCTTTCCGAGTTATGAATAATAAAGGACTTTTAGTTGACAGATATAACGCTGCAAGGTCTTGGGCCTTGGCCGACATGCCCGACAGCGCATTTGCAAACCTTGAAAAAATTATCAAAAAAAGGCTATTTGTTGACTACGACAAATTAATTAATGATAAGGACTTCGTGGCTTTACATCAAGAACCAAAATGGCCGGCCCTAATCGACACCTTAAACTTTCATCGACAAAATAAAAAATCGGGTTACGACCCCGTTCCTGCCACATTTTGGGTTAAAAATAATTCTAAAAAAACAATTGCGCTGTATTGGATCGACCGTGACTTTAAAGAAGTGTTGTATTTCAACATCCCACCAAAAAAGACAATTAGCCAACAGACGTACATCGGGACAGTGTGGGTATTGCGACGTGAATTGGACAAATCTCAAATAATCGAGTTTTCAATTATGAAGCAGAATCAAAAGTTTGACACCAACGGACCAATTCCGAGCAAATGGTGATGCGCCAACGCCTAACAGCAGGCAATTGCACAATGCGGCCTTTGTCCTAAACGCAAAGGCGGACAACTTGCCGGCTTGACAGCCGATCTTTATTTGCCTTTGCTCATAAACATTTGTACTTTTAATAACCATTTGTAGGTGCAGACAGTTTAGCCTTTCAAAAGCCGCACTGTGCAAGCCTGCGATACGTTAGCTGCAACCATGCCGGACACCCACTAAAAAAGTGACACGCTCAGCCACAGCTCATCTTAGACAGTTAGTTTACGTCTCGGTGCGTTGGCAACCGGCGATTTGGTGCGAACCCGAATTTTTCGTTAAACGGGTAAAGTATTTAAGCATCACAGCGAAAAATTCAGGTTGGCAAATC
>JAOQAF010000037.1 GCA_025963735.1 Bacteroidota bacterium | reverse complement strand
TATTTTCAGATTGTAAGAGCAGAAGCCAATATGATAGGCATTGCTGCAGGTTTAACTTTAGGTGGCAAAAGACCGTATACCGGTACCTTCGCCAATGTTAGCACAGGCCGCGTTTATGATCAGATTCGTGTGAGTGTGGCTTACTCACATAAAAATGTAAAGATCTGTGCATCCCATGCCGGACTAACTTTAGGAGAAGACGGCGCCACTCACCAAATACTTGAAGATATTGGTTTAATGAAAATGCTGCCGCACATGGTTGTTATTAATCCTTGTGATTATAACCAGACGAAAGCCGCTACTATTACAATTGCAAAACACGACGGTCCTGTTTACCTTCGTTTTGGGCGCCCTTCTGTACCAAATTTTACTCCTGCCGATCAAAAATTCGAAATCGGGAAAGCGGTAATGTTAAATGAAGGAACTGATGTAACCATTATTGCCACAGGTCATTTGGTGTGGAAAGCAATAGAAGCAGGGGAGCAATTAGCAGCTAAAGGAATCAGTGCCGAGATTATAAACATTCACACAATAAAACCTTTGGATGAAGAAGCTATACTAAAGTCTGTAGGCAAAACAAGATGCGTGGTTACGGCCGAAGAACATCAAATGAACGGGGGATTAGGCGATAGCATTGCGCAATTACTTGGAAGAAAATTACCAATGCCTCAGGAATTTGTTGCCGTAAATGATAGCTTTGGAGAAAGCGGAACTCCTGATGAGTTAATGACCAAATATGGCCTTGATACGGTTAACATTATTTCAGCAGTAGAAAAAGTAATTTCAAGAAAGAAATAAAATAAAATAAAAAGGTTTTTAAATTATAGTGCATATTCTATGAAAATTAAATTAATTGCGTCTTTATTTTTGTTGGCTTTGACTTCTTGTCAAGATATTAAAGAAGAAGACAATGTGCCAACAAGTAAGCTGGAAGCCCTTACCGCTTTAGGAGATCTGGAAGAAGACTCTGTGAAAAATGAAAAGGCGGCAGGAACTAAGAGTGAATCTTCAGATAAAAGCTCAACCAAAGAAACACCACTTTTAATTGCACGCGGAAGTGAACCGGGATGGTATGCCGAATTTTTTAAAGCTCGTGCAACACTTGTTCTTGATTATGGAAAAGACACTTTACTTGTAAAACATGATTTTACAACTATCAGTACAGATAAAAATTTTACCGCTCAAATCTCAGGATCATCAAACAACCGGGGTGAAATAACAGCCGAAAGTATTACCATTAATCTTACATCTAAAGCCTGTACTGAAGCGAGTGGGGAGAACAAAGAGAAGAGCATTACTCTAAAATATAAAGGTAAAGATTACAAAGGTTGCGCGGGTTTAAAATAAACCCCAGGGCATCTCAACCCGTATAGAATATCACACTTAGAACGTTTGGTACAATACCCTCTGAAACCTATCACAGGATTCATTAATAAAAAAAATAAGGTTTTCTTAACCATAAAGTCCAATCATTTTTTTAACTTAGAGTCTTTAAGCGGACCTATATTATGGACGTTTTCGGGGGTTGATTCCTCTTTTTTAATTAGTACTAAATTAAATATTTATATATGAATTTTTTTAACCGAACCAAAATTGTTGCCACCATGGGGCCTGCCACTGCAGACATTATTGTTCTGGAAGGCATGTTTAACGAGGGGCTTGATATCTGCAGAATTAATTTTAGTCATGGTGATTATGAAGCGGTAATTCATACAGTAAAAAATATCCGCGAGCTGAATAAACGGCTTAACCGTCACGTTGGCATCCTGGGCGATTTACAGGGTCCAAAGTTACGAATTGGAGTTGTAAAGAATAATCTTTTAAATCTTATTCCGGGTCATGAAATTACAATAACCACAAAGGAATGTGAAGGTACTGAGGAACGTTTATATATTACCTACCCGCAGTTTCCACAGGATGTAAAGGTGGGTGAAATGGTTTTAATTGATGATGGTAAATTGCATCTTCGGGTTATCGCCACCAATCTTAAAGATGAAGTACGTTGCGGCATTGTAGTAGGTGGCGCTTTGTCTTCGAAAAAAGGAGTGAATCTTCCTAATACAAAAATTTCGTTGCCTTGTCTTACAGTTAAAGATATCCGCGATCTTGAATTCGCTCTCGAGCATGATTTTGACTGGATTGGTTTATCTTTTGTAAGAAGTGTAACTGACATTGTTGAACTAAAAGAAATTATCCGTAATCGCCATAAGCGCGCTAAGGTTATTGCGAAAATAGAAAAACCGGAAGCCATCAAAGAGATCGATAACATTATTGATGTGTCAGATGGAATTATGGTGGCCCGTGGAGATCTGGGAGTGGAGCTTCCAATGGAACAAGTTCCTTTATTACAAAAAATGATTGTGCACAAATGTGTTGAAATAGGAAAGCCTGTGATCATTGCTACTCAGATGATGGAAAGCATGATTACCAGTTATACTCCTACCCGCGCTGAAGTTAACGACGTTGCCAACGCAGTAATGGACGGGGCCGACGCTGTAATGTTAAGCGCTGAAACTTCGGTTGGAAAATACCCGATGAAAGTAATTGAAATGATGCGCCGGATTATTACACAGGTAGAAGAGCTTGGTTCTATTTATTACAAAGAGCATACACCTTCCATAAAAACCATCACGTATATTACGGACAGCATTTGCTATAATGCCTGCTCACTCGCGCATCATGCCAATGCACAGGCTATCATAAGCATGACCAATAGTGGATACACAGCTTTTAAACTTGCGAGTCACAGACCTAAAGCACATATTTTTATTTTTACGGATAATCAGCCTTTACTAACAACGCTTAGTCTGGTATGGGGAATCAGGGGTTTTTATTACAATAAATACGAGAGTACCGACGAAACTATAAATGATCTGAAAGATTTTATTAAAAAAGAAGGCTTTGTTAAAGACGATGATCTTGTGATTAATATTGCAAGTATGCCAATGAAAGAAAAAGGCAGAACCAATATGATGAAGCTCAGCTATATTCAATAAATGTGGTTAAGTGCACCTAATATTTCCTGCATTCACGGGTTTTCAACCCGGCACGGCGGTATTTCACCTGCACCTTTTGATTCACTCAACCTTGGGGGATCGGAAGACACTACAACAAATATAAATACGAACAGAAAGATTGCTTTAAAACGGCTTGGCGTAGGGTATATGGCGCTGAGCAATTTAAAACAGGTTCATGGAAATACAACAAAGGTGGCTATTCCGGGTCAGCAGGAAGGCGACGCTTTAGTGACAGATAAAAAAAACATGGTGCTGGCCGTTAGTATTGCCGATTGTTATCCCATACTGTTTCATGATCCTGTAAATAATGTTATCGGAGCCGCGCATGCCGGCTGGCGTGGAACAGTGAACCTAATTGCTGAAACAACTTTACATGAAATGATTAAGCTTGGTGCCCAGCCTGAAAATATTCGTGTCGCAATAGGACAAGGTATATCCCAGGCTAACTTTGAAGTAGGGAACGATGTAATCGGACAATTTGAGAATGCCAATTTTCCTGCTTCCTGTTGGAAAAACAACAAGATTGATTTAATTTTATGTAACAGGCACGTGCTAAGACAAAATAATATTTCTGAAGAAAATATGTGGGCCATGAATCGCTGTACCTTTGAAAAAGACTTTTTCAGCTACAGGCGTGACAAGGGTATAACCGGCAGAATGTGGGCTGTGATAGCAATGAACTAATTGAACAAGTGTATTACATATTTATTTTTTTCCTTAAGCATTTTACTGAAGGCGCAGCAAACACCTAATTACGTTCAATCAATATTTAATAAGGCGGGAATAAATCCTGCTACTTCCGGCACCAACATTAACCAGGATTACTATTACACTTTTGGAGCCAACCGGCAATGGATAGATTTTGATAATGCCCCTAAACAAACATTTGCTAATTTTTCCTATACAATCAGACCCCCGCGCAGTTATAGCTACTGGCAGAATATAGGGGCACTGGTTGAGCGGGATCAAAGCGGCATACTTGCCAACAATGGTTTATATATTAATTACACCATTCACTTATTATTACGTAAAAATCTGGTTACCTCATTTGGTATATACGCCGGGGTGCGCGAATTCTTCCTCAGTCCCGGAATTATTGATCCCAGGGATCCGGTAGTTAAAAACGAAACTTACAAAACTCTGGTTTATCCTGATATGATACCGGGTATGCGCTTATCAAATAAAAAATTCTTTTTTGATATTGCGGCCCGTCAGGTAACCATATCAAAACAACAGGATTTCAAAGGAAACTCTATTGGTAGTCCTTCCCGCTTAAACCCAACTTTTTTTATTTCTTACGGAAGAGTATTTTCCCTTAATGATTACATGATCATGCTTCCATCAATAGCTGTGAACGCTGCAATCATCGGCATCCCGGCAATCACCCCTACCCTTATGTTTTATTATAGTAACCGGTTTGGTTTCGGCGCATCCATACGTAATGCCAGTTTTATCAGCGCTATCTTCCAGGTTCGCGTGTTACAAAATCTTTCTATTGGCATGGCCTATTCATATTCCATCAATAAAGTTGGTTACGCAGCTAAGAACAGTTATGAAATAATGATTGGGGTTGCACCTATGGGATTATCCGAAAAAAATAAAGGAGGAAGGTCGGTGGCCAAATGCCCGGCCCTTGATTTTTAATATATGAAAATATTAATTACATATCTGTTTATTATTATTTGTACCCTACTTAACGCCCAATCCGTTTTTACACTGGTGCGGAATGATTTAAACTCTAAAAACAATTTGTGGATACTTGATTCCTGTGTAACCGCGAATCATTGCAAAGACAGCGTTTTTTATTATAAAGGACTAATTGCACTCAAACAAAACAACCTGACTAATGCCCGGTTAATTTGCAAAGATCTTTTGAAACTTTATCCCGGGTTTAACGAGGCGCATTATTTAAACGGACTAATTTATCTAGCCTCTAAAAATTATGGTAAAAGTGTCAATGAGTTTAATGTGCTGTTACAAAAAAATCCAACACACATAAAAGCGTTGTATAATAGGGCTCTTGCTTTCGGATTAATGGAAGAATACAACAAAGCCATTGAGGATTTAAGCGCCTGTATCGCGCTGAAGCCCATGTATTCACTCGCATATTATTCAAGAGCTTATTGGCATGAATTGCTTGGCAACTATCCACTGGCCATTAAGGATTATGAAAACACTATCAATCTTGATCCGAAAAATTACGATGCTTACATTGGCCTGGCGTATATTTACCGGGGGTTAAAAAGTAATCTAAAATCCTGCGAAATAATAAACAACGCTATTAAAGCGGGATCCCAAATTGCGGAGGAAGTAAAGGATAACTTTTGCAAATAATTATCTGTTACAACAAAGATAACGCTTGTGTATCAGAGGCCATCAGGCCTTGGAGAAAGCCAGGTTTTATATTTATTTTTAAATTTATTCCTGGTTTCCACATCTTTTAAAATAAAATCAATACCTCCGTCATAGGGAGCAATAATGCATTGCTTTTCTATTGAAATAAAAAAAGCCCTCAGATTATCTTCGGCAATAACTTTTAATACATCATCCAGTTTATTTTTTTTCCACAACAGCTGTGTAAAAACAGGTTTAAACATTTGTCCCTTATCATATTCGTTCGGGTTAACAAGATGCAGATCAAAAGCAGGGAGTTCAGTGAATGTAAATTTACTCACCAAATTTTCCTCGGCTTCAGCGAATTGTTCACTGTCGGTAACCAAATAAATTTCAGGAGCATTTTCCAACAAGTCTGAAATAATTTCATTTTGACGATCAAGCAACAATAACCATTCTGCTTCTGTTTCAGCATAGCGTTTAGATGCGGGCAAACTGTGAACTCTAAACCATTTTTCAGGCCAGTAATGCCTGAACAAATGGGAAACAGGAAAACTATTCGGATAGGTAAGGCTCCAGTATAATTTAAATTGGGCAGGTGTCATTTTAAAACTTGTTATTTTTTCCCTGTACTTCCAAATCCACCGGCGCCGCGGTTTGATTCCTCTAATACCGTAACCTGCTCCCATGAAATCTGTTCGTGTTTTGCAATTACCATTTGGGCAATCCGTTCACCGTCGTTCACAATAAAATCAGCGTTTGACAAATTCACTAACAAAACTTTTACTTCACCTCTGTAATCAGCGTCAATAGTGCCCGGAGAATTAAGCACAGTAATACCGTTTTTAAAAGCAAGTCCACTTCGCGGGCGAATCTGAGCTTCGAAGCCTGAGGGTAACTCAATAAATAAACCGGTTGGTATTAATTGTCTTTCGAGTGACTTTAAAACAACAGGTTCCTGAATGTTAGCTTTTAGATCAAGTCCTGCGGCTTGAAGCGTAGCATATTCGGGTAAAGAATGTTTTGACTGATTGATAACTTTAACTGTTAGTATTTGCTGCATTTGAACGAAGTTTTTTAAGACTGGAAATTTCCAGTTTATAAACAATGCCTGCAAACAAGATTACCAACAAATTATTCAAAATCACTCTCACAACGTTATGGAGCTCATTGTAGGTGAATGATAAAAAATACAAACCAAGCGCCAGGAAAGTATAAACGAACATGGCCCTTAAATTGTATTTGATCGGGTAATATTTTTGCCCGAGGAAATAGGACAGGATCATCATGCCGCCGTATGCCGCAAGCGTAGCCCACGCGCAGGCAACGAAAGAATATTTTGGAACAAACACCACATTAATAACAATAGTGATCACCGCGCCCGCGATAGCGATCATGGCCCCGAATTTTGTCTGGCCGCTGAGTTTATACCAGATCGAAAGATTGTATACAACGCCTAAACAAAGATTGGCTAATAATAAAATGGGCACCACTTTTAAGCCGCTCCAAAACGGTTTATCCACCAGGTATTTGATCCAGTCGAGATTCATTAATGTCCCTAAAAAAAGAAAGAGACAAAAAATAACAAAGTATTTCATGATAACCGCGTAGGTGCGTTGCGAATCTTTTTCTTTTGATTTTCCGAAAAAGAACGGTTCAGCGGCAAACCTGAATGCCTGAATGAAAATGGTCATAAGAATCGCAATTTTGTAACAGGCGCCGTAAATACCTTGTGCCACCTGCGCTTCAGACTTATCTACCATTAACTTTTTAAGAATAATCCTGTCGAGCGTTTCATTGATCATACCGGCGAGGCCAAGTATTAAAAGCGGCCAGGTATAACGCAACATTTCTTTTAACAGCACTGTATTTAAACTCCAGTTGATGCTTACAATTTTTTTACTGAGCAAAAGCAATGTAATGATGTTGGCTATGAGCATTGATAAAAAACAGTAACCTATTCCTATTTGAGGATCGTATAAGCCGGAAAAAAAATTGTCTTTATGATTCTCGTAAGCCGATTTACACACTACTATAAAGAACACCGTGAGGATCACATTAATAATAACGTTACTTAATTTAAGCACTGAGAATTGCAGTGCTTTATTCTCGGCCCTTAATTTTGCGAAGGGTATCGACATTACCGCGTCGCTTGCAATAATAAGTATGCTCCAAATAATGAACTGAACCGGGTAAACCGCATTAGGTGTAGTAAGCGCGTCGGCAATGGTGGGTGAAAAAATAAAAAGCACCAAACTAAAAATAACCGACGACGAAAGCACTGAGATCAGCGCTGTTTCATATACACTTTTCTTATCTTCAAGTTTAACATTAAAATTAAAAAATGTGGTTTCCATGCCATAGGTAAAGATCACGTTCAAAAAAGAAACATAAGAAAAGAGTTCGCTGTTGATGCCGTATTCTGCCGGTAGAAAGGCGCGCGTGATAATTGGCGTTAACAAATAATTGATTAGCCGCGGCACAATTGTACCTAGGCCATAAACAACCGTTTGACCGGCTAACTTTTTAATTCCGCTTGCCACTTTATAATCTGAAAAATAAAGTTAGAAATTAAGGCGGGCTCCTATTCTTAATAAAAGGTAAGATATTAACTAAAGATTGTAAACAGATTAGCAGATCAATGACCCATTTGCTTCATCTGATCTTCCAAAATTTTAATTCCTTCCACAAAGCTATGCGGGTTATAACCAAGTTCTTTTTTAGCTTTATCAATTATAAAACCTGTTACAGGCGGTCGTTTGGCCGGCTGTTTGATGTCTGCGCTTTTACTTGGATTAATTAGTGATTTATCCAAACCATAATAATCTGCCACTGTTTGCGCTAATTCCAAAATACTATAAAAATTTTTACCTGAAATGTTATAAATACCTTTTGCTTTCTTTCGAGCAATAAGAATACAGCCATCGGCAAGGTCTTCGGCCAGGGTTGGTGTTCGAAACTGATCATCAACCACATTTATTTTTTTTCCCTGTTCGAGATTAGATTTAACCCATAAAACAATATTGCTTCTGCTCATGTTATCCACAATCCCATAAACTAAAACCGTTCGGGCAATGGCCCAGTCGAGAGAACTGGCTTGTACAATTTTTTCCGCCGCCAGTTTACTTTCGGCATAATAACTTAAGGGATTCGGCGTTTCATTTTCATCCAGAGGACCATGAGTTCCGTCAAAAATAAAATCTGTACTTAAATGTATAAAATGAGGCTGGTAATTAGTATTATGTTTCTTTAAATTTCCGAGAACCTTAACCTGATGTTCAACAGAGGTTACATTCATTGCCCAGCATGCTTCTCTTTCTGTTTCACAGGTATCCACGTTGGTCATGGCGGCCGTATTTATAACCACATCGGGCATATGTTTTTTAAAAATTATTTCTACATTATGCGCGTTTGTAATGTCGAGTGTTTCATATAAATAACCATCTTTCTTTACAAGGCGGTTTTCTCCGCGGGCAGTTGCTATACATGTGATACCTGAAGTGTTACGTAACCTATATACCAGTTTTTGTCCTAATAATCCATTAGAGCCTGTAATTAAAATCTTCATTAAAAATTATTTTTTAAGATAAAGTTTTGCGCTTTGTTCAAGTTGCCTGAACCAGTCCTTACCATATTTTCTGATAAGCGGGCCTTTCAAAAATTTGTAAACAGGCACGTCAAGTTTTTTTCCGCATTCGCATGCAGGCTTACACACATCCCACACATGGTAATTAACCGCGTCATAAGATTTATAACTGGTAATTCTCACCGGATATAAATGACAGCTAATTGGTTTCTGCCAGTTTATTTTACCTTCTTTATGAGCTTTTTCAATCGCACATTTGGCAATATTGGTTTCATCAAAATAAACAAATGCACACTCCCCTCCATCGTTAACTAAGGTTGTGGTATAATCTCCGTCTCCATCTAAAACATATGCTCCATGTTTTTCAACGGCTTTAATTCCCTTTTTCACCATATAAGGCTTAACTTCTTCCAAAATAGAATTCAGAATCGGAAGTTCATCTTTATCAAGCGGGGCACCACTATCCCCGGCAACACAGCATCCCCCTTTACAGGCGTTAAGATCGCATACAAATTTACGTTCGAGAAGCTCTTCGCTGATCAGGGTTTTATTTATAGATATCATTTGGGTTGAGGGCTAAATGTATTAAGAATTTTTTTTCTTAATATAAAATTTGACAACATAAAGATAAAATAAAAAAGTTGTTGAAGCCAGTGCAGCGCCACAAAGTATCATAAATTCATTTAAACTTTAACAGCACTTAATTGATCGCTAAATTCTGAGTCATGTAAGATCCAACATACTTTTCTAAGATAGCTCTGTAACCCCTGTTATTTTTAAAACCGGCAGGCCCCGAAAAAAATTCATTAAACAACACTTTGTGCGGACAGCCTTTAGGCATCATAAAAGCCAGCTCTTCCTTTGACTGATTAAGTACTTTTTGCATCTTTAAAAATTTTTGTGGGTTACTTTTTAAGTAAAACCAAAATTCAAGCGCATCTACATATCCAAAGTATAAAACGTTTTTGGCTATTTCATCCAGTATTTTTACCTGACTGGTTTTATCAATTATTTTAAGATCATGAATATAATTTTTTTTGATTTCCGAAACGTATTTACTCATACTTGAATTTAAAATAGTTAACGCGGTCATGCTTCCCAATGTCTTGGTTAATTCTGCAGGTGTTTTGGTTCTAATGTCGGGAGCATTACCATTGGTTATGCAAAAAGCTACATTTTTTAAATAAGGTGTTGTAAAATCAACTTCCTTGGCACGCTCAGTGGTAACGGTAATTGCGCCCAAACCAATTGTATTTTTAGCGCCTTTTTTTGTTGCGTTATAGAACAAATCAAAATCAGTAAAAGAATTATACTTAAGAATAACGTCCATTTTTTTTGTGGCTTTTAACCATGCTGTGTATTCATGAACAATATCCATTTCAATACCTGTAGGTTTTTCATTTTCCATGGTTGAAAATGGAGGCTGGACATAATAATTAAGATACAGCGTATCTGCAGTTTGTGCAGAACAAACGGATGCGCCAAAGAGAAATAAAATTATATAAAAGTGTTTACCCAATTAAAAAATGAAATTATCTATAATACAAAGGCTTGCCACTTATACCTGCACGTTTTATAATCAATTCATTGTTAATATGTAATGCTTTACAAATTCTCCAAAAAAATTAAAAAACAACATCCGGTTTCTTTAGGATTTTTTATTGGTTAAAACTTGATAAACTACCATATTTATGGTATTTTTGTATCATGATTAGAATTAATCTAATTAACAATAAGACTTTATAGTTTTAAAAATCAATAAGTTATGATAACAGTTAGCGAAAATGCCAAAACACATGCCTTGGAAATGATGAAGGCCGAGAATAAGCCCGAAGGCACTTTTATTCGTGTAGGAGTTGAAGGCGGAGGTTGTAGTGGTTTATCTTATAAACTCGAGTTTGATAATGTATTAAAAGAAGGTGATCAGCAGTTTGAAGACAAAGGAATTAAGATCGTAGTGGATCGTAAGAGTTTTTTATACCTGGTTGGAACTGAACTTGAATATACCGGAGGGCTTAATGGTAAAGGTTTTGTTTTTAATAACCCGAATGCCAACAGAACATGCGGTTGCGGAGAATCGTTTTCGGTTTAATAAATAATAATAATGGGAAACGAAATTTTAGAACAGCATATAAATAAAGAGTATGAATGGGGTTTTATTACCGATATTGACACCGATACTTTTGCACCGGGTTTAAATGAAAATGTAGTGCGTGCCTTAAGTGCGAAAAAAAATGAACCTTCATGGCTACTTGAATACAGGTTAAAAGCCTTTAAAGCCTGGCAACAAATGAAGGAGCCTGATAATTGGGCTCATTTGCATTATCCTAAAATAAATTTTGATGCTATTTCTTATTATTCAGCACCAAAGAAAAAGCCCGAGCTTACGAGTTTAGACGAAGTGGATCCTGAACTTTTAAAAACATTTGAAAAACTGGGCATTTCACTTGAAGAACAAAAACGTTTAACGGGCGTTGGCTCTAACATAGCGGTTGACGCGGTGTTTGACAGTGTGTCGGTTAAAACAACCTTCAGGGAAACTCTGATGGAAAAAGGAGTAATCTTCTGTTCTTTCAGTGAAGCCGTACAGGAACACCCTGAACTTATTCAAAAATACATGGGCATGGTGGTGCCTCACACTGATAATTATTACGCGGCATTAAACGCTGCAGTTTTCAGCGACGGATCTTTCTGTTACATCCCTAAAGGAGTCCGTTGTCCTATGGAACTTTCAACTTATTTTCGCATCAATGCCAGTGGTACAGGGCAATTTGAGCGTACACTTATTGTAGCAGACGAAGGCTCATACGTTTCTTATCTTGAGGGTTGCACTGCGCCACAACGTGATGAAAACCAATTGCACGCCGCGGTGGTAGAAATTATTGCTTACAAAGATGCGGAAGTGAAGTACAGCACCGTACAAAACTGGTATCCTGGTGATAAAGATGGTAAAGGCGGTATTTATAATTTTGTTACCAAACGTGGTATTTGCGTTGGAGACAATTCAAAAATTTCGTGGACACAGGTGGAAACAGGTTCGGCTATTACCTGGAAGTATCCATCCGTAATATTAAAAGGAAACAATAGTATAGGTGAATTTTACTCCGTTGCAGTTACAAACAACAAACAGGAAGCTGATACCGGAACCAAAATGATCCATATCGGTAAAAACACACGATCTACAATTATTTCAAAAGGTATTTCAGCTGGCTTTAGCAACAACAGTTATCGCGGGCTCGTTCAAATTCGTAAAGGCGCAACCAATGCCCGTAATTTTTCACAGTGCGATAGTTTACTGATGGGAGATAAATGCGGCGCGCATACATTTCCATACATTGAAATTAAGGATAAAAGCGCTGTTGTTGAACATGAAGCCACCACCAGTAAAATTGGGGAAGATCAGTTATTTTATTGTAAGCAACGGGGCCTTGATACTGAAAAGGCTGTTGGACTTATTGTGAACGGATATTGTAAAGAAGTTTTAAATAAACTGCCAATGGAATTTGCAGTAGAAGCGCAAAAGCTCTTAGCGGTAAGTTTGGAAGGAAGCGTGGGTTAAATTTTTATCAGATTTAAATATCAATTTTCTGATGCTATCTCCGTTTGCTTTGCTACAAAAATAAATAAAACAGCATTCCGGTTGTTACCGATTATAAATATGATGCAGAAGTAAACAATTATAATTCTTAAATAAATTAAACATAAAATGATCACAATTAAAAATCTTCATGCTTCAGTTGATGGTAAAGAAATTTTAAAAGGAATTAACCTTGAAGTTAAGGAGGGTGAAATTCACGCCATCATGGGCCCTAATGGTTCCGGCAAGTCTACTTTATCCAATGTTTTAGCAGGCAAGGAAGACTATGAAGTTACCGAAGGAGAAGTTACTTTTAACGGCAAAGATCTTCTTGATATGGATCCTGACGTTAGAGCTAAAGAAGGTTTATTCTTAGCGTTTCAATATCCTGTTGAAATTCCCGGAGTAAGTAATATTAATTTTCTAAAAACCGCTTTAAACGAAAAACGTGCGTACGAAGGCAAGTCGCCAATGGAAGCGAAAGACTTTCTGGCTTTGGTAAAAGAAAAACAAAAATTAGTGGAGCTTGACGGTAAATTGGCTAACCGAAGCGTAAATGAAGGTTTCAGCGGCGGAGAAAAAAAACGAAATGAAATTTTTCAAATGGCTATGCTTGATCCTAAACTTGCTATTCTCGATGAAACAGATTCCGGCCTTGATATAGACGCGTTGCGGATTGTGGCAAATGGCGTGAACACTTTAAAAACCAAACACAATTCCTATATCGTTATCACCCATTATCAAAGGCTTTTAGACCATATTGTTCCTGATTTTGTACATATTCTTTATAATGGCCGCATTGTAAAAAGCGGAACAAAAGAACTTGCTTTAGAGCTGGAAGCAAAAGGATATGATGAAATAAAAAAAGAATTCGAAAAGGAATCAGTTTAAAATCAAATAAAGAACACTGATTAATATCAGGAAATATGATTGCAGAAAAAACAAATACGGCTCAACAAATTATAGATTCCATCGGGGCTACCTCCGGTAAGGTAAATTTCATTAACGATGAGGCACTTACGAACGCTTTATTATTTCTTGAAAATAAAGGAATTCCAACCAATAAGCACGAAGATTATAAATATTGTAACGTTGACGCCATTTTAAAAAAAGAATTTAAAAATCTTAAACAAAACTTTAAATCCGTAACTTCCATTAACGAACTTAAACTGCATGATACGCTTACTCTGGTTGTTGTTAATGGAAACTACTCCGAGGAGT
>JAOQAF010000077.1 GCA_025963735.1 Bacteroidota bacterium | reverse complement strand
AACTCGAATTGTCGGTCGCAGGGTTGGTAATGGTTGAAGTACCGGTTGTGGTAATGTTGTTAACGTTCGGGTTGCCCGCCGTTCCGGTCGCATCTTCTTTGTAAGTAGGTTCAATCCTGTTAGGATCATCCTTTTTCTTAGTACACGAAAATAGAACCAGCGAAGTGATCGCTACACATGCCGAAATTATATAAATGTATTTTTTCATAAGACCTGATTTTAAACTTAGAAACTATTTGAAAATTACTAATAAGTGTTAATATCAAAAATAGAGATAATTTGATTCAAAAACAAAAAGATTCCCGGCAAATGAGTAAAACCCCTCCCTTACCTCGTAATATGGCATTATGAGGTAGTAATGTCGCGAAGCTTAACCCCTGATTCCGGACCAATCTTTACTTTGTTACGTATCAGCCAGTCGTTGAGCGAGCGAACGAATACATCTTTCTCCTCCACATGAATCAATTTAATCTGGAAGGCTTTTCTGTCTTTTTTTATAAAATAAAAAATATCGTGTCTGAATTCCACAGTTTCAATTTCAGAAGCAAAAAGCCTGTTAAACTTATCAATGGAAAAAAGAATGTAGTTGGCATAAATACTCACAAAACAAAAGCCTTTCCTGTATTTTAAATAGGTAACCAGTCCTTCAGTCAATGCAATGATAATACAAATAGGATACAGATATTTTACACGGGTATTTGATAAATACAGAATAGATGCAAAGGAAAGAAACACCGCTATTTTTAAAATTTTAAACATCACATAACTGTTACTGAAGTAAGCATACCGCTTAACCGGCAACATGGCTTTGTACTGGGCGTTTAAAAACTCATAACAGCTTAAAAAAACATACGCAAGTCCCGTTAGTGATTGTATAATAAGAAGGTCTTTCCAGCTGAACCAACCATAAAAAAAATTAACGGCTGAAAGTGCCAGCAAGCCTAACAAAATTAAATTTTTTCCGATGGAACTGATAGCTGAATGCATTTTTTTTGAATTAGGTAAATGTACAAAAAATCTGCCGTTAACTCAAGCCTGTTCAGACATTGAATTTAAAACACGATTATTAGAGATAGGTAATTTCTGATAATTTCAAAACGTTAAAATTTATATCATTTGTTTTAGATAGCGTAAAACACTAATTTTATATCCTATGATGTTTGTTTATCCCACCTTCCTGTGGGCTCTGTTAGCAATAGCAATTCCCGTTATCATTCATCTGTTTAATTTCCGGCGTTATAAAAAAGTTTATTTCACGAATGTAAAATTTTTAAAAGAGCTGCGTCATGAAAGCAAATCCAAATCGCGCCTCAAAGAAATTCTCATTCTTGTTGCCCGCTGTCTTGCCATTGCCTCCCTTGTTATTGCATTTTGCGAACCGGTAATTACAACAAAAAACAAAGCGGTTAATTTAGGAGCCAATGCCGTAAGCATCTATATTGATAATTCTTTTAGTATGGATAACGTGCAAAAGCAAGGGCCCTTGTTATCCATCGCCAGGCTAAGAGCTCAGGACATTGTGAAAGCATACGGTAACGCCGATAAATTTCAAATAATTACCAACGACTTTGAAGGCAAACATCAGCGTTTTTATTCAAATGAAGATGCACTAAATATCATAGGAGAAATACAAATTTCGCCCGCAGTAAGGCAATTGTCTGATGTCATAAAACGGCAGGAGGAGTTTTTAAAGACCTCCACTTCTCCCAATAAAAAAATTTATTGTATTTCCGACGCGCAGCGTTCTACTTTTAACCTGGGAGAATTAACGAATGATACTGCCTTTAATAAAACGCTTCTTCCAATAACGGCCAATCGCGTTAATAATCTTTATATTGACAGCTGTTGGTTTGATTCACCGCTTCAGCAAAAAGGTTTTATTCAAAAACTTCATGCAACCATTGTTAATACGGGCAATACCCCGGTTAATGCAGGCTCGGCTAAATTATTTTTAAATAAACAGCAATTAGCACTCACTTCTTTTTCCATTGAACCTGATTCAAAAAAAGAAGTGCAGTTTACCTTTGAATGCAAGCAAAGCGGATTTAATTTCGCTTCCATAAAAATTGAGGATTATCCTATCACTTTTGACGATGAACTTTTCTTTGCTTTTAATTCAAAAATAAATATTGCGGTTACTTTAATAAATGGTAAGTCCAATAAAGATAACAAGGCGTTTGAATCATTGTTTAAAAGTGACAGTCTCTTCAGTCTGACGTCCTTTAATGAACAAGCTATTGATTACGGATCCTTTAAAGCAAGTGATATTATTATTTTGAATGAACTTGTTGATCTGAGCTCAGGCCTGTATTCCGAAACGCTTAAATTTCTTAACCAGGGCGGAGCCGTATTAATTGTTCCTTCAAAAAGCAATAATACGATATCCTACAATCAATTTCTTACTTCTCTTCAAATGCCCTTGCTTGTTGCGTTGGATACTTTTACAATAAAAAGTGACAAGATTGAAATGGCAAATAAATTTTATACCGGTGTTTTCGAAAAAATGGAAGATCGTTTAAACCTTCCTGTTATTAACGCGCATTTTAAACTTTCAAAAAACAGCAGAAGTGATTTCGAAAACATTCTTTTGCTTCAGAACCGCGATGCGCTTCTTGGATTTAACCGCTTTAAAAATGGTCTGGTATATTTATCGTCAGCGCCATTCAGCAGCGAAGGCGGCAACATCAGTAAACATGCTCTGTTTGTACCAACAATTTACCGCATGTGTTTCAACAGTCTTAAATCCACCCGGCTGTTCTATGAAGTAAACGCTAATTCTGTTCTGAATTTAAAAAATGAAGCGGGTAATTCTAATGATCAACCCCCACATATTAAAGAAATTAATAACAAAGCCGATATTATTCCCGAAATCCACACGGTTAATAATTCAATGTTGTTGTATACCCGCTCTCAAATTAAAACCCCGGGATTTTATGAAGTTTACAAAAACACGGTTCCGGTTTTTCCACTGGCCTTTAATTACTCGCGTAAAGAATCTAACCTTATTTGTTATACACCTGACGAAATTAACAACATCATTGAAAGCAAGTCCTACAAAAACATTCGCGTTATGGATAACACTGATGATAATATCACAAAGCAAATTTCGAATGAAGCTCAGGGTAAAAAACTATGGAAATTATTTATACTTTTAACTTTAATTTTTATTTTGATTGAAATACTTTTATTACGCTTTTTAAAATAACCCCATGAACATCCTGATAAAACAAGCGCGAATCATTTCAGAAAAAAATCCATACAATAATAAAATAATGGATCTGTTAATTGAGGGTGGAAAAATTACAGAAATTAAAAAATCAATTGTTCCTAAAGCAAATATAAAAGTGGTGGATGAAGATGGCTTGTGCGTTTCAACAGGTTGGCTCGATCTTCAAACCGTTTCCTGCGATCCTGGTTTTGAGCACAAAGAAAACATTGATTCACTTTTAGATTGCGCGGCAGCGGGCGGTTTTACGGGCATATGTATTCACAGCTATTCACAACCCGCTATCCATAATAAATCTCAGGTAGAATATCTGATAAATAAAACCAGAAATAATATTGTGGACGTTTATCCTGTGGGTACAATTACTGTTGACGGTAAAGGAAAAGATTTAGCCGAAATGCACGACATGAAACTTTCCGGTGCAGTAGCATTTAGTGATTATAAACACGCCATAAAAGATGCGGGCACTTTAATGCGAGCGCTTCAGTATTCTGATAACATTGGCTCTTTAATAATTACTCATTGCAACGATACAAGCATTTCGCACGGCGGACAAATGAATGAAGGTGAAACCGCAGTAGGCATGGGTTTAAAAGGCATACCATCACTGGCAGAAGAATTAATGCTTCAAAGAAATTTATCTGTTCTTGAGTATGCCGGCGGCAAGCTGCACATACCTACCATTAGCACCAAGGGCAGCGTGGATCTGATAAAAAAAGCGAAATCAAATGGTCTGAATGTTACTGCCGGTGTTTCAAGTATTAATTTATTGCTTGACGATTCGGTGCTTAAAGAATTTAACACCAATTTTAAACTCGATCCCCCGTTGCGCAGTAAAAAAGATGTTCAGGCACTTCGTAATGGTGTTGAAAACGGTACCATCTCCGTAATTGTGAGTGATCATGCGCCGCAGGACGTTGAAAGTAAAGAGCTTGAATTTGATCTTGCCGATAATGGCGCCATAAATTTACAAACCGCTTTCAACTGCGCGCTGGAAGGATTAAAAGAAGAAAATATTCAAGCGATAATAAAATGTCTTACTTCTTCTTCACGCGCTGTGCTTGGAATTGAAGAGCCAACCATCAGTGAAGGCAGCATAGCCAATCTAACGCTTTTCAGTCTTACCCAGGAAACTAACCTGACTGAAAAATCCAATAACTCCCGCTCCAAAAACTCACCTTTTTTTAACAAAACAATGAAAGGCAAAGTTATAGGCATTGTAAACGGGGCAAAAAGCTATTTTAACTGAACCGGCGATTCCACGTTGCAGTACGTGTCAGGCAATTTTATCTTGTTCCTTATTTGTTCAATTCTCTTAAGAACTTGTTTTGACTTTTCTAATTAAGCTGTCTAAATTCAGGTTGAATTTATATTACCATGAACGAAGCACGATTACATTTTAAAATTGCAGATCTTTTAAACATTGATTCCAAAAACGTTACCGCTACCGTGAGGTTACTGGATGAAGGCGGAACTGTTCCTTTTATTTCACGTTACAGGAAAGAAGCAACAGGCGAATTGGACGAAGTACAGATTTTAAACATTCGTAACGAGATTGAACGGCTGCGTCAGTTAGAGCAGCGCCGGGAAAGCATTTTAAAATCCATTGAAGGACAAGGAAAATTAAGCGAAGAATTAAAAGAAAAAATACTTGGCGCCGAAACACTTTCAAAACTTGAAGATTTCTATCTTCCATATAAACCAAAGCGACGTACCAAAGCTACTATAGCCAAAGAAAAAGGGCTTGAACCTTTAGCGTTATTTTTACTCGATCAAAAAAGCAACTTGATTTTTGAAGAGGCTGAAAAATTCATTTCAGAAGAAAAAGAAGTTAAGTCAGTTATGGAAGCATTACAGGGAGCAAGGGACATTGTTGCTGAAATTATAAGTGAAGATGCCATTGTGCGCGATATCATCCGGGAGCAGTTTAAAAAAACAGCAAAAATTAAAAGCCGTTTAATTAAAGGCAAAGAAGAAGCGGGCGAAAAATTTGAAGATTATTTTGAATGGGAAGAACCCTTGATGAGCTGCCCAAGTCACCGAATGCTGGCCATGCGCCGGGGAGAAAAGGAAGACATACTTATTCTCGACATTTGCATTGATGATGAAAGCGCGGTGGCCTCCATCGAAAAAAAAATTATCACTTCACGCGGCGAGCCTGCCTCTCAGTTAAAGCAGGCCATTGAAGATGGCTACAAACGTTTGCTGCAGCCTGGCATAGAAGCTGAGATGCGTTTACTTACTAAACAACAGGCCGAAGAAAAAGCGATTATTGTTTTTGCGGATAACCTCCGTGAGCTTTTATTAGCCTCTCCTCTTGGCCAAAAAGCCATTTTAGGAATTGACCCGGGTTTTAAAAGCGGCTGCAAAGTGGTTGCTTTAAACAAACAGGGCAAACTTCTTGAGGAAACCGTTATATACCCGCATGAACCTCAACGTAAAAAAACAGAGGCCGAAATGGTTGTTTTAGCTTATTGTCAAAAACATAACATTGAAGCTATTGCTATTGGAAATGGTACCGCATCAAGAGAAACTGAACAGTTTATAAGAAACATAGATATTTTACCGAAAGAAATTTCAGTGATCATGGTAAGCGAGGCTGGAGCTTCAGTTTATTCCGCATCCGACGTTGCCCGGGAAGAATTTCCGGAATACGATCTAACGGTTCGTGGAGCAATATCCATCGGCAGAAGATTAGCTGATCCTTTATCTGAGCTGGTGAAAGTAGATCCGAAATCCATTGGTGTCGGACAATACCAGCACGATGTTGACCAAACGCATTTAAAAAACAAACTGGATGAAGTGGTGGCCAGTTGCGTAAACAGTGTAGGTGTTGAGCTCAACACAGCTTCCAAACAGCTACTATCGTATGTGGCCGGCATTGGCCCTACCCTTGCGCAAAACATAATTGAATACAGAAATCAAAAAGGTCCTTTCCGTTCAAGAAAAGATCTGATGGAAGTTCCCCGTATGGGCGAAAAAGTTTTTGAACAGGCTGCCGGATTTTTAAGAATACGAAACGGAAATCATCCTTTGGATAAAAGTGCGGTTCATCCGGAGAGTTATCATATTGTTGAAAAAATGGCTTCTGATCTTAACGCCGGAATTGATGATCTGATAAAAGACAAAGAACTTAGAAAAAAAATAAAGCTGACAGATTACGTAACTGAATCAGTTGGACTGCTTACACTAAAAGATATTATAAACGAGTTGGAAAAGCCGGGGCGTGATCCTCGTAAAGCTTTCGAAGCTTTTAGTTTTGATAACCATGTTCACGAAGTAAATGATCTCCGTGAAGGAATGCGTTTGCCCGGGATTGTAACCAATGTTACTAATTTTGGCGCCTTTGTGGATGTAGGCGTTCATCAGGATGGGCTGGTTCATATTTCTCAATTGGCAGATGAGTTTGTTGATGATCCCAATAAAATAGTTAAGGTGGGTCAAAAGGTTTGGGTAACTGTTAGCGAGGTAGATGTTAAACGTAAACGCATTGCCTTATCCATGAAAAACGAAGGATTGCCGGCAGCTCAAAAAAATTCCGGAAAACAAAAAGAAACAGTGAAGGAAGAAAAATATGATCCCAATGATATGAACAGCGCCCTTGCAGCCCTTAAAAGTAAATTTAAAAAGTAAATTTTTAATTCATTTGTAGATGCCTATACTTTTCGGTTTGCTTGGCAAAACACTTTCTCATTCTTTTTCAAAAGATTATTTTGAAAAAAAATTCGGGCAGTTAAACCTAAATAATCACGCTTATATTAATTTCGAAATAAATTCCATTGATGAATTTCCTGCACTTATTAAAGAGCATGATAATTTAAAGGGACTGAACGTTACTATTCCATATAAAGAACAGATTATTCCCTTTCTTGATGCTCTGAGCGCAGATGCAAAAGAAATTGGCGCCGTTAATTGCATTGAGTTTAAAAACAAAAAATTAACAGGACATAATACAGATCATTACGGATTCAGACAAAGTATTAAACCTTTTTTAGAGCCCCAACATGAACGAGCGCTTATATTAGGCACCGGCGGCAGCAGTAAAGCGGTAGCCTTTGCATTAAAAAACATAGGCGTGGAAGTTTTTTTTGTAACTACATCCGAAAAAAAAGACTCTAACTATTTTTTTTATTCGGATTTAAATGAAATGATTATGAATGCTTTCAAGCTCATAATTAATACAACACCTTTGGGAATGAAAAATAGTTTAAACGGATCGCCTCCCATTCCTTATGAATTCCTTGGCCCACAGCATCTTTGTTATGATCTTATTTATAATCCTGATGAGACTTTATTTTTAAAACAGGCTCAAATAAAAGGCGCCACAACAATGAACGGACTAAGCATGTTAAAACAACAGGCAGAAAAAAGCTGGGAAATCTGGAATGGTTAATCTTTGGGTGAAGAGGCTTTCTTCCACATTACTCCCTCTAATTATCTCTTTTTCTACACTTTTTTGTTGGCTGAGTACCATTCGGGAAACCCATTCCCCAATTTCCCACATTTTTTGCAGGCATATTACTTTAAATATATAATGCAGAAGATTATCTGTAAGCAGCTATTTTAACGGAGGAACCTTAAAAGAATTACTTACAAACCGGCAGAAACGCTGACGGTGAAATAATCCAAAGATCATCTGAACAAGAGCTTTAACGGAGGAACCTTAACGCTCTTTTTTCAACAAATGCTGATTTCAGACGACCACACCAGGCCCCGCTAACCCGGGGTTTTTTGGTTTTTATTCATTTCCTTATTAAAACTTTAAAGCAAAAATTCTAATTCTGATCCTAAAAGAAACTGATAATTTATCAGAAAATAGTATTTCAAACAAGTCCCTGGCGCTTACTTGCTTCGTAACCTTCATCTATCAATAAGTTTGGATATTTGTATGCCGCCACCGCGAGTTCATCGCACCGGTTATTTTCAACATTGCTTGCATGACCCTTTACCCAATAAAATTGATGTTTTCGGGCATCATACACTTTTAGAAACCGTTTCCATAAATCAGGATTGGCTTTTTTTTCAAATCCTTTTTTCTGCCATCCGAAAACCCATTTTAAGTTGATAGAATCCACAACATACTTACTGTCGGAATAAACTTTAACAACGAGCTCTTTGTTTGTTATGCTTTCTAATCCAACAATCACAGCCAAGAGTTCCATACGGTTATTTGTTGTCAATCTGAAACCGCCGCTGATTTCTTTTCTGAATTTACCGAACTTTAATACAAGCCCAAATCCCCCGGGACCAGGATTTCCACTCGCAGCGCCATCTGTATACAATTCAATAACTTGTTCCAAAACTCAAAATTTTGGGCAAAGATATACTTAAAAACACAAATTGCTTTAATACAAATAAGTGTCTATATTCGTAAACAAATTTTCCAATTATGTCAGTATTAGTAAATAAAAATTCAAAGGTTATAGTTCAGGGTTTTACAGGTGGTGAAGGAACTTTTCACGCCACACAGATGATGGAGTACGGAACCAATGTTGTAGGTGGTGTAACTCCCGGAAAAGGAGGAACTACACATTTGGAAAAACCGGTATTTAATACTGTTGCTGATGCTGTTAAAACTACAGGAGCAGATGTTTCCATTATTTTTGTTCCCGCTCCTTTTGCAGCTGACGCCATTATGGAAGCAGCTGATGCAGGCATTAAAGTGATTGTATGTATTACTGAAGGCATTCCTGTTAAGGATATGATTTATACAAAAGAATATTTAAAAGGAAAAGCGTGTCGTTTAATTGGCCCTAACTGCCCCGGTGTTATTACTGCCGGTGAAGCAAAGGTTGGTATTATGCCGGGCTTTGTTTTCAAAAAAGGTAAAATTGGCATTGTAAGTAAAAGCGGAACCTTAACTTATGAAGCGGCCGACCAAATTGTGAAAGCCGGTATGGGAATCACTACTGCTATTGGTATTGGCGGAGATCCTATTATTGGAACTCCTACTAAGGATGCTGTTGAATTATTGATGAATGACCCTGAAACAGAAGCTATTGTTATGATTGGTGAAATTGGGGGAAATTATGAAGCTGAAGCTGCCCGTTGGATAAAAGCGAATGGAAATAAAAAGCCTGTAGTTGGATTTATTGCAGGACAAACTGCACCAAAAGGACGGACGATGGGTCACGCCGGCGCTATTGTTGGCGGCGAAGAAGATACGGCTCAGGCTAAAATGAAAATCTTACGCGAATGCGGAATTTTTGTTTGTGAAAGCCCTGCAGAAATTGGAAAAACCATGGCTGCAGTTCTTAAAGGAGAAAAAGTTACTGTTTAAAATAATTGTCGAAATATTATTATTTAAACCCGGTTTAAACTCCGGGTTTTTTATTGCTTGTCACTTTGAGAATAATCGAAGAGTGGCTCCTAAAGCCTCAGCCACCAACGTACACACCCTAAGCTTGTCGAAAGGACTTGGACACCTCAGCTGCTTACGTCACCCTGAGCGTAGTCGAAGGGTGGCGTAGTCGAAGGGTGGCGTAGTCGAAGGGTGTCGAATCGAAGAGTGATTTACGAACAAAATAACCACCCGCATTCTGTCACGTATCATCCTAAAAAAGTAAATAACACGACTTTGCGGCAGGCTTTTATCTCTGGAAGTATTCAATTGGCTCTTGGCTTAAATTTTGTTATCTTTATGGGCTTATAATTTTTATACATATGTTCGATTTTCTTAAAAAACTACTTGGAACCAAAAGTGAGAAAGATATTAAAAACCTTGAGTCCAAAGTAGATGAAATAAACTCCATTTTTAAATCACTGGAAACCATTTCCAACGATGAGCTGCGCGCCAAATCAGCTGCGCTTAAAAATAAAATTCAGGAATCGGTTAAGGCCGAGAATGATGAAATTCTAACGATCAAAGCTAAAATCAATTCTGATCCTGAAATGGATGTAAATACGAAGGAAGATCTGTATAAAGAAATTGATGAAATTGATAAGGAAGTTGTAAAAAAATATGAGGTCGCCTTAGCCGAAGCACTTCCGGAAGCGTTCGCTATTTTAAAAGAAACGGCCAACCGCTTCACAAAGCATACTGAACTTGAAGTTACCGCTAATGATTTTGATAAAAAACTAGCCTCCAAACATAAAAACATTGAGCTAAGAGGATCAAAGGCGGTTTATAAAAATACATGGTTAGCGGCCGGTAACGAAATTACCTGGAACATGGTACACTACAATGTACAACTCATTGGCGGTATGGTTTTACACGAAGGTAAAATTTCAGAAATGGCAACCGGTGAAGGTAAAACGCTGGTTTCAACCCTTCCTGTGTTTTTAAATGCACTAACGGGTCGCGGTGTGCACCTTGTAACTGTAAATAATTATCTGGCCAAGCGTGACAGTGAATGGAACGCTCCCCTGTTTTATTTTCATGGCCTTAGTGTTGACTGTATTGATAAGCACGAGCCAAATACAGATGAACGTCGTAAGGCATACGATTGCGATATTACTTATGGCACAAATAACGAATTTGGTTTTGATTATCTGCGTGATAACATGGCGCGCAGTATTGATGACCTCGTTCAGCGCAAGGCCAATTACGCCATTGTAGATGAGGTTGACAGTGTATTGATTGATGATGCACGTACTCCTTTGATCATAAGCGGACCAACCCCTCAGGGCGATAAACATGAGTTTATGGATTATAAGCCACGTGTTGAAAAAATTGTGAACGCGCAAAAACAATACATCCAGCTTTGTATTACAGATGCAAAAAAATTATTCGCCGAAGGAAAAGAAAAAGAAGCAGGCATTCCTTTGTTACGGGCTTACCGCGGCTTACCAAAAAATTCAGCTTTAATTAAATTTTTAAGCGAAAATGGCGTAAGGGCTTTGTTACAAAAAACAGAAAATCATTACATGCAGGACCAGAATAAGGAAATGCATAAAATCGATGTAGAGCTTTACTTTACCATTGAAGAAAAAAACAATCAGGTTGATCTTACCGAAAAAGGAATTGATTTCTTAACAGGAAATTCCGATGATCCTAAGTTCTTTGTTATTCCCAACGTAGGAGATGAAGTAGCTGATATTGAGAAAAAAATTCTTGATCCTAAAGAAAAAACTAATGCCAAAGAAGCAGTAATGCGCGAATTCAGCATTAAAAGCGAACGCATTCATACGGTGAATCAATTACTGAAGGCTTACACGGTTTTTGAAAGAGATCAGGAATATGTTATTGATGAAGGGCAGGTAAAAATTGTTGACGAGCAAACCGGACGTATTATGGAAGGGCGCCGATACAGCGATGGTCTCCATCAGGCCATTGAAGCGAAAGAAAACGTTAAGATCGAAGCCGCTACTCAAACTTACGCTACAATTACTCTACAGAACTATTTCCGCATGTACCACAAACTTGCGGGCATGACAGGTACTGCGACTACAGAGGCGCAGGAGTTCTGGGATATTTATAAACTGGATGTAATCGAGATTCCAACCAACAGGCCTATGACCCGTAAGGATGAACAGGATTATGTTTACAAAACAAAACGCGAAAAATACAACGCCGTTATTGATGAAGTGGGAAAACTGGTTGCTGCCGGAAGACCTGTTCTTATTGGTACTACCACCGTAGATATTTCAGAATTATTAAGCCGTATGCTTAAGTTGCGCAACATTAAACACAACGTATTAAATGCCAAGTTACACGCTAAGGAAGCCGACATTGTTGCCGAAGCAGGTAAGGCAGGCACAGTAACCATTGCCACCAACATGGCTGGTCGCGGTACGGATATTAAACTTGGTCCCGGAGTTAAAGAAGCAGGTGGCCTGGCCATTATAGGAACGGAGCGTCATGAGTCTCGTCGCGTTGACAGACAATTGCGTGGCCGTGCAGGACGCCAGGGAGATCCGGGTTCATCACAATTCTTTGTTTCTCTCGAAGATAATTTAATGCGTTTATTTGGCAGCGAGCGGATTGCTTCTTTAATGGATCGCATGGGATTAAAAGAAGGCGAAGTGATTCAGCACAGCATGATCACCAAATCCATTGAACGCGCGCAGAAAAAAGTGGAAGAGAATCACTTTGGAACACGTAAACGTCTGATCGAGTATGACGATGTGATGAATGCTCAGCGTGAAGTGATCTATAAAAGAAGAAGAAATGCTTTGTATGGCGATAAGCTAAGCATTGATATTGCTAACATGATGTACGAGGTTTGCTCGAGCATGGTGGAAGAATATAAAGACGCACATGACTTTGCAGGATTTAACATTGAGTGCATTAAAATATTCGGACTTGTCGATCCGGTTACAGAACAGCAGTTTAATTCATTAAAAGAAGACGATCTGATACAAACTGTTTATGAAGCGGCACAAAAACATTACAACGAAAAAGTACACGCGGTAAGCGAGCAGGCATTTCCGGTTGTTCGTGATGTCTACACAAATCCGAACAACAGTTTCGAAAACATTGTAACGCCTTTCACGGATGGTATCCGCAATGTTCAGGTATTGGCCAATCTAAAAAAAGCATACGATACAAAAGGCCGCGAACTTGTTTTAGGTTTTGAAAAAGCGGTTGTACTTGCAATGATCGATGATTCGTGGAAAGAACACTTGCGTGAACTGGATGATCTTAAGCAGGCCGTTCAGAATGCTTCCCTTGAACAAAAAGATCCTTTGGTTATTTACAAATTAGAGTCCTTTAATTTATTTAAGGAAATGATCATTAAAACCAATAAAGAAGTTATTTCATTTTTAATGAAAGGCGGTTTACCGGTTGAAAATAACCAGGCACCTCAGGCCCGTTTTACACAAGATCAACTTGCACCTAAAAAAGAAAAACTTGTAGAAAGCAGAAATGAAAATGCAGTAGAGGAACAAAATCAGCAACAGCCAAAACCAAAAATTCAACCAATTCGTGTTGATCAGAAAATTGGAAGAAATGATCCTTGTCCATGTGGAAGCGGCAAGAAATACAAAGCTTGTCACGGTGCGGGCATGGCGTAATAAACAAAAATAAAAAACCGATAATTTCTTATCGGTTTTTTTATTGTAAAGAAATACAGAGCGGATTTTAATTATTAATAATTTTATTAAAGGATTTAAAATTCTCAGCATCCAGCTTAATAAAATAAATTCCTTTTAACTCATGGTTCAAATCAAATTGGAATATTTTACCTTCGCTTAGTAGCTGGCTATAAATAACTTCCCCATGTGAATTAATAACCTGAATACGACCATTTTTGATTTCCTGGCTGGTTTTAATACTAAACAAGCCATTGTTTGGATTAGGATAAACATTTGAAACCTGGTTAATATCGTTTCTATGGATCACCCCTAAAGCAGAATTCACTTTGTAATGTGTAAGAAACCATTCGCCTACAACGCAATTGTTTGAATTATTAGTGCAAGCCCCTAAGGCATAAAATTCATCTTCATTGGTGAAATCCCACTCGAAAATTGCGTGCTTCCAAAGTGTATCTGCATTAGCATATATTTGAGTACCATCCGGTGTATACTTATACAATGTGAAGTTGTTTTCAGAAGTGCAGGTATATATATTAAACTTATTATCCATACCCACAATTTCAATTCCTAAATCGAAACTTTTAGTCCACCCTATGGAGCCATCGGAGGCAAATTTTCTTATCGAGGTATGGGTTCCGGCCCCGCTTCCCCATGAAAAGCGACTGGCAATTACCGCAGTATTTGAGTCTGTTAAAATACATGCCTCATACACCTCAGGACCAATTCCCATAAATATAGCCTTGTCCCATAAATATTGAAGATTGCTATTTATTTTAAACAGCTGCTGTCCTCCATTTGTAGTTCCTTCACTAAATGTGTAATCTGTTGGGCCAACATTCCATTTAAGCCCGTGATATGAATCCAACATCACCCAAATATTTCCATTAAGATCAATACTACAACAGCTTCCACTTGCGGAACCATCCCCCCCATACCCGGCATTAGCGCTTGTATACCCTACCGTTTGTACATTCAGATTACTGCTGAGGATAGCCACGAACGCCTGCTTTTCAATAGACCCTGGAAGGCTTATTGAATCCAAATTAATATATTTTTCGTAACCTCCGGTAATACAAATTATATTATTCCTCC
>JAOQAF010000254.1 GCA_025963735.1 Bacteroidota bacterium | reverse complement strand
CATTAAAAGAATAACACAAAATGATATTTATGCGGAGGCACGTAGAAAATTATATATCGAAAGGCCTTTAATTTCAATTATTGTTCCCGGTAAAAATGAAGGAAAACATATCTATAAACTGGCTTCTTCCATGCGCGAACAAACATACAATAATTTCGAATTTATTGTAGTAGACGATGGGAGCGATGATGATACGGAGCAAATTTGCAGAAGCCTTGAGCGCAACGGACTTATTGATCTTTTTATAAGAAACGAAGTAAGAGGCGGAAAAGCCTCGGCGGCCAATACGGCTTATCGCTTTTCAAAAGGAAAAATTATTGTGCATCTTGATGCCGATTGTTCTTATGATAATGATGCCATTGAAAAAATACTTATTCCATTTTATCTCGATGAGCATATGGGCGCTGTTGGTGGAAATGTAATGGTTCGGAACTACAAAGATAATTTATGCACCACCCTGCAGGCCATTGAATATGCCGATACAATTTCTGCCGGCCGCATTACAACCAGTTATCTGGGTTTATACAGGGTTATTTCGGGTGCTTTTGGCGCGTTTAGAAAAGACGCTCTTGACAGGGTAGGTGGCTGGGATATTGGCCCGGGGCTTGACGGCGACATTACCCTTAAGCTACGGAAACTTGGTTACAAAATAGGTTTTGAGCCGGACGCGGTGTGCCAAACCAGTGTTCCGGATACTTACAGGAAACTTACAAAGCAACGGTTGCGTTGGGATAAATCAATTATTCGCTTTCGGGTAAGAAAACATAAAGATGTTTTTTATCCGAACGAACTGTTTAACTGGCCAAACTTTATTTCATCATTTGAAAACATTCTTTACAATATTGTATTAAATTTTAAATGGTGGGTTTATATCATTGATATGGCAATTAACTTTACTTCGCTTATCGGATTTATTATTCCTTTTAATATTTTGCTTTACACTGCTTCCAACTATCTTAAATACATTTGTTTTTCAATGTTCCGCGATCGCAAGAATGAGTCTGTTGTTCATTTTTTGATTTACATGCCCTGTATGGTTTTTTACTTTGGCTATTATTTGCGCGTTATTAGAACCATTGCTTACATCAGTGAGTTCTTTTTCAAAAAATCTTACGATGATCCCTGGAATCCTATTAAGTCTTCACGACACGCTAAAGCTCTTAAAATATAAAAGTCTTCAGTGAGCTTATAAATTATTTATTTTCAAGCGCTTCAATAAAACCACAATACGCCGGTTTAATTTTGTAACTTAAATCGAACAGTAAAGGCCGGGCGCGGAAATTTCCCTCGGTAAGCCATGAATCATTGTCTGTTACACCCCACATGGTTATTCCGAAACGGTTTTCGGGATTCAATTTCATATAGCCTTCTACAATTGATTTTATTCTGTCTTTCTGCATATTAAGCATTTTTGAACGTGAAGCAAAAAAATAATGACGGCCACTTAAGGTAATGTCTAATTCTGAGTAATGAACAAGCAAGCCTGCTTCCTGCATTGCCATTGCTGCCTGGTTGATATCGCTAAGGTAAGGGTAATCGGGGCTAACATGCATTTGCATACCAATGCCGTCAATTTTAATTCCTTTTGATTTTAAGTTGGTGATATATGCAAGTACGGCATTCAGTTTTTTACCGTTTGATTCGAGTGAAAAGTCGTTATAAAAAAATTTTGCCGTTGGATCAGCCTCGGCCGCGAATAAAAAGGCTTTTTCAATGTAAGACTCACCAATGTTTTTTAGCCAGATATTATTTCTGAGCGAACCATCATCATTAAAGGCTTCATTAACTACATCCCAGCTTTTAATATATCCTTTGCAATGGCTGATAATAGTTTTAATATGATCCTTTAACAGCGCCTCCCATTCATTTTTGTCGCCTTTAAAATTCTCTAACCATACGGGAAGTGCTTTATGCCAAACAAGTGTATGGCCATGCAACCGGATTTTATTTTGTTTGCAAAATGCGATCAAATGATCGGTTTCAGTGAAATAGAAATATTCTTTTTTTGGATGAATGTACTGAGCCTTCATTATTTTTTCAGGGGTTATGCTGTTAAATTGCGAAAGCACTATTTTGCCGTATTTTTCGTCATTTTTTAATTTGTCGGTATTTATTGCTGCACCAACCGGAAAGCTGGCTTTTTCAAATAGTTTCATTTCGTCGCAGGTAGGCTGGTGTTTGCTTTTAAAAGAAAAGGAGATAAGAAGTACAAGTGCTATTAGAAATTTATGCATTAAAATAAAGGTATGTAAAATTTGCGCCTGCTTTATTGAGGTTTATATTTCCCACAGATTTTATTTCTTTTAACGTAAGTATGCATGGCAGTTTGCGATTTGTAATTAACTTTAAAATATAAATTTTAATAATGATAAAGAGTATTGAACGCATCATACCTCCTCCAGCGGCTCATATGGTGGGCGACGGTTTCAGAGTACATAATTTTTTTCCGGGCCAATTTGATATCCGGAGAATGAGTCCTTTTTTTCTGGTTGATTACGGTTCTAAAATAGAATTTAATCCTTCTCCGCAACCGCGGGGAGTAGGCGTACATCCACACCGTGGCTTTGAAACGGTAACGCTGGCCTATTACGGCAAAGTGGCGCACCATGATAGCTGGGGTAACAGCGGGGTAATCGAAGAGGGCGGTGTACAATGGATGACGGCCGGAAGCGGAGTATTACATAAAGAATACCATGAAAAGGAATTCAGTAAAAAAGGTGGTATGTTTCAAATGGTGCAGCTTTGGGTTAATTTACCATCAAAAAATAAAATGACTACACCGGCTTATCAGGGCTTTACGCGCGATGAGTTATCCAAATTTGAATTGCCTGATGATGGTGGAACGGTAGAAGTTGTGGCCGGCAATTATAATGGTGTTAAAGGTCCCGCAACTACGTTTAGTCCTCTTCATTTATATAATATAAGATTAAACAAGCAGGGAAAAGTAACCGTACAATTTCCTAAGGATTATAATACCGGAATTATAATTATTGAAGGTGAAGTAAAAGTTAATGACAGTATTGCCCGCACTGATCATTTTATTTTATTTAAAAACGATGGTGAGGAAATAAACATTGAGGCGACTGAAAAAGCTGTTTTACTTGTAATGAGCGGTGAACCGATTAACGAACCAATTGTACCGTATGGCCCTTTTTTAATGAATACAAAAGAAGAGATCATGCAGGCTTACGATGATTTTAACAAGGGTAAGTTTGGAACGTTAGAAGATTAAGCAAAGTGCTTATGTTTTTCATCAACTTTCTGCTATGTAATAATTAGTCGACCTACGTACTTTCCCGGCTTGAAGGATTTGTGTTTAAAAATGGAGTAAAGTCGAAATGTAAAGCGTAAGTTCCATAGCGGAACAGCGCGGCGGCATAGTGCTGCGCTGAGGGTGCGAGGAATGAATTGATTTTTTTATAGAAATTCCAGAAAGGCGCTTGTCGTTTAAAATTATTTGCACGCAACCGTAATTTGCCTTGGCAAATAATTTTTTACTTTATGTGAATTTCTAAAAAAATCAAGAGCGCGTAGGAAAGATCGCAGCACCTTGTCTTTTGCTTACTTTTCGACTAAGGAAAAGTAAGGGAGGGAAGTACTTCCGCAAAGAATAAAAAAATATATACGGAACTACTACGAATATTTTTATTTTTTTCGGCAGGTATATTTCTTCTAGTTTTTTATAAATAGTTAAGGTTTGTAATACTTATTGAGAATGTGAGAATCGATTAATTAGTCAAGTTTTGTCTCGTTAAATTTTTCAGGATCAAAAATATCCTTATTCAGTTCCTTTGGAAATTTAATATCGAAATACTTTTCTTCAACTTCAGTCAATCCGTTTTTCTTAAAGATCACTTTTTTAGCAACCCAGTACTCGCCTATTTTTTCGTAATCAGCCATCGTTACGTCCGACAGAGCTTTCCGCTGGGTTGAAATAATGCGATGCAAATAAAACCGTTCAGCATCAATCCATAATTGATTTGAAGTTGTATCTGATTTATGCGCTCCTATCACTAATACTTTTCTGCCGTTAAACACATCTTCATGAACCAATTTTAAATTAAATCCTAATGAATCCAACAGATGCGCCGTTTCATGCGGTTTTAAAAAATACACATCAAATGCGGCTAATAATAAATCGTGAATAAAAGGATGACTCACCAAATTTTCATTTTCATTAAACGCGTAAACCATGTTATTCTTAAACATCACTCCGTTTTTAGAATCCTTTTTATCAAACTTAATTGTTAATTGTCCGGGTGAACAAATGGCTTCGTGCCATACCTCCATTTTTTCTTCTTTGCCATCTTTGTAAAAATGTGTTTCCTGGCTGAACGTAAAATTTTTATACCATTTTCCTCCGGCATAAGCGTACCGCATCGCAGCAAGTGCATCATATCCGCTATTAATTACGTTTTTATTTTTATTGATGGTTAGGCCTATCCCAATAATTAATTTTTCGCCGTTGGTTTTGTTTACAATTCTGATTTTGTTTGTTGCCGCTCCCATATAACTCGGGCTCCAGGTGTTCCCACCGTCGGCAGTTTCAAAACCGTTAGGAACCGCCCCAACCCAACCGTGTTTTTCATCGCTAAAACCAATTCCGAACTCACGCACATTCATATCTTTTATCAAGGGCAGTTCCTTCCAGGTTTTGCCTCCATCAATGGTTTTAGCCACGAACCGTTGGCTTGCTGTTTTACTCGTATCATAACTTTGAATTGTTACGTATCCGGTTTTCCGCGAAGGAAAAGAGGCTTTCCAGGTTATTTCATAAGGTCGTTTACTTTCATAACTTTTTATCCATGTTTTACCTCCATCAGCCGTTGTAAGTATCAAAGCATTACTTTTATCCAATTCTTCTTCGCTGGCAGCGCAAATCACACCTTCCTTTAAATTAAAAAATTTAATGTCTAAAATGTACTTGCAATATTTACCCATGTCTTCTGCCGTAAAGGTGTTTCCTCCATCATGGCTTATCATAATAAAGGCCGGACTTCCAACTCTGCCACCGCAGAAAATATGAGCCTTATACTCCAGCTTTCCGGAATTAATAACCGGTTCTTTATAAATGTCAATAGCGCAAAGTCCTTTTACAATAGGGCCTTTATAAACAACAGGTAACCATGAATTTCCGCCATCTGTGGTTTTATAAAGCGGAACAGTGTCTGTTACGTTGGGAAAATAATCGGTGCCAATGTTACCTGCAAAGCCCAGCAGGCTGTCAACAAAACCAATGCATCTGAAAAAAGTACCTTTCTTTTCAAAACATAATTTCCAGTCAGAACCACCGTTTTGTGTGCGGTAAATCTTTCCACTTCCGTTGCAATACCATCCCTGGTGTTCATTTATAAAAAATATATCGTCCTGTTTGCCTTTGTACTCATCGGTTTTAAGTTGTTGCCAGTAATGAGCGGTTTTAATAGATTGCGAAGACGCACTCGCGATTAAAATAAACTGTAAGTATAAAACAAGTAAAATCCTCATAATTAAAGATGAATAAAATTTATAAACTTCCCGAAAAATAAGCAAATTATCATTCAAAAAATTTTCTGTATTTGCCCCAATCTATTATATTTGTAAGATAAGGGTATACTATGGGAAAACAAGATAGCGCAGCAAAAGCAAGCAATTTGAGTTTTGATGATTTTAAAAATATTGTCTTAACTGATTTTAAATTAGTGAACGAAAGTCGCCAGGCCAGTTTATTAGGTAGAAAAGAAGTGTTGACAGGAAAAGCTAAATTCGGAATTTTCGGAGATGGTAAAGAACTGGCGCAAATTGCACTGAGTAAGGTTTTTCAGAATGGTGATTTCAGAAGCGGCTATTACCGTGATCAAACCTTTATGTTTGCCATTAAAGCTCTGGATCTGCAGCAATGGTTTGCAGGTTTATACGGACATACTGATCTTTCTTATGAACCAATGAGCGCGGGACGTCAAATGGGTGGCCATTTTGGCACGCATAGTTTAAATGCCGACGGTTCATTTAAATCGTTGGTTGATCAAAAAAATTCAAGCAGCGATATTTCTCCTACAGGATCTCAAATGCCCCGCTTGCTTGGCCTTGCATATGCCTCGCACTTTTATAGAATAAATAAAGATTTACATGCTGAACCTTTTACGAAGTTCAGTAATAAAGGAAATGAAGTTGGTTTTGGAACAATAGGCGATGCTTCCACAAGTGAAGGATTATTCTGGGAAACCATTAATGCAGCCGGCGTATTACAGGTGCCAATGCTGGTAAGTGTTTGGGATGACGGACACGGAATTTCGGTTCCTAAAAAATATCAAACTACCAAAGAAAGCATTAGCGAAGTTCTTAAAGGTTTTCAAAGAGAAAACGGGGGCAAAGGATTTGAAATTTTTAAAACCAAAGGATGGGATTACACGCATCTTTGCGAAACTTATGAAAAAGCGGTTAAGGTTTGCCGTGAAGAACATGTTCCGGTTTTAGTTCATGTGGAAGAAGTAACACAACCCCAGGGCCATAGTACAAGCGGTTCTCATGAGCGTTATAAAAGCAAGGAACGTTTGCAATGGGAACTTGATTTTGATTGCATTAAGCAGATGCGTGAGTGGATTATACAAAACGCACTGGCTAATGAGGAGGAGTTGAATAAAATTGAAGAGGAAGCAAAAGAATCGGTTAAGAATGCAAAAAACGCAGCGTGGAAAAATTATCTTGAACCAATAAAAAAAGAAGTGGAGGAGGTTTCTTCTATTTTTGATGAAGTGGGTGGAGATGAAATTTTGTCTTTGAAAAAAGAATTGCAATCGATCAAAGAGCCTATTCGCAAAGATATTCATACCGCGGTTAAAAATGCGTTGCGCTTAAGTTTTAAAAATGATTCTGCGGGGAGACAAAAACTTATTGAATGGCTTCGTTCGGCACGTATTGAAAATAACGAGCGCTACGGCTCAAATTTATATTCGCAATCTGCTCAGAAAATTCAAAACATTACTCCAAAAGATGTTGAGTATGGAGAAGATAAGCAATGTGACGGACGCGAAATTTTAAGAGATAACTTTGATGCTATTTTAAAAAAATATCCGGAGGTAATGATCTTTGGTGAGGACTCCGGAAAAATTGGCGGTGTTAATCAGGGTCTGGAAGGCTTGCAGTTAAAGTATGGCGAGCACAGGGTTTTTGATACCGGCATTAGGGAAGCAACAATTATGGGGCAGGCCATAGGCCTTTCTATGAGAGGAATTCGTCCTATCGCGGAAATTCAATACCTTGATTATTTGCTTTATGCATTGCAACTGATGAGCGATGATCTTGCCACGGTTCAATGGCGCACCAAAGGCATGCAAAAGGCACCCGTAATTATCCGTACGCGCGGTCACCGTCTGGAAGGAGTCTGGCACAGCGGATCTCCTATGGGTATGATTGTTAACGCTTGTCGTGGTATCAATATTTGTGTGCCGCGCAACATGACGGTGGCATCGGGGTTTTACAACACACTTCTGGAATCGGATGAACCAGCCCTGGTAATTGAACCATTGAATGCTTACCGTTTAAAAGAAAAGCAACCTTCTAATTTTGGTGAATATAAAGTAGCGCTGGGTATACCTGAAGTATTATCACAAGGAACCGACGTTACTCTGGTAACTTATGGAAGCAGTGTACGCATTGCCCAGGATGCGGTTACTACGTTATCAAAATTTGGCATTTCAGTAGAGTTGATAGATCTTCAAACTCTTATTCCCTTCGATATTAAAAACAGTCTTGTAGAATCTGTTAAGAAAACAAACCGTTTAGTGGTGTTTGATGAAGATGTACCGGGAGGCGGAAGCGCCTATATCCTTCAAAAAATTGTTGAAGAACAAGGAGCGTTTAAATTTCTTGATTCAGCACCTTTAACTATTTCCTCAAAAGAACACCGTCCGGCCTATGGCAGTGATGGTGATTATTTCAGCAAGCCCAATGCAGACGATGTATTTGAAGTGGTATACGGCTTAATGCGTGAAACAAATCCCGATCTTTATCCTGCGATCTATTAATTTTTAAAAATATTTCAATATAAACCCCTATGATCAAACAAATTTCTTTTTTTTTAGCTTTAAGTATATTGCCATATCTTTCTTTCTCTCAGGAAAAGGAAGACCTTACTAAAATGTTTCGCGATGTTGTAAATGTTCAGGTTGACAGAGCTAAATATGCGCCGTCGGCCCCTGCTGTTACACCGGTAGTGCATGATGGGAAAGGTAAAAAGAATCATAAAAAAGCGGAATCGCCCGCTGAACCTGTTGCCGATACGCTTGGTCCTTTAATTCCTGCACCTTCAGGAGAAATTGTTAAGCGCGCGCAAAACTGGTATAATCTTAAAGCAACTAAATTTACAAAAGCGAATGGTTCAACATCAGGCAATATGATGACTTGTAATGTTTCATTTGCTTTTAAACAAAAAATGCTTAATCCTGAAAATGCGGTAGACGGTAAAATAATGATGGATGTAATTGTTGAAGCAAAAGAAGGAAAGTACAGATATACAATTAAAAATATTAAACATGTTGCATTAAAGCCTGAGATGTCGGGAGGAGATGTATATTTAACTGTACCGGAAGCCGGTTCCATGAATATTAATGATAATACCTGGAAGCATATAAGATCTGAAGCTTTTACAGATGCTAAACTTGTTATTGAAGACATGAAAACTAAAATGACAGAGGAAGTTAAAAGTGATAAAGACGAATGGTAGAATGATATTTCAAAAAATTAAAATAGTTATTATGGTCGTGGTTGTATTAGCAACTAATGGAATAAAGGCCCAGGCCATTCCTGCAGGGGATGATATGCCCAAGGCGCACAAAGAAACTAAACTTACCGAAATAATACCAACGGATTCTGTGTCATCCGCTGAGCTTTTAAAACGCGCAGTTAATTGGGTGAAGATTGAAAGCGCGAAGTACGGTAAAACAAACGGCATAAGTTCCGGATCCAAGGCTGAATGTTCTGTTACTTTTCCTGTTCGTCCCAAAGAATTAAATCCGGTGTGTGATTACACAGGTAAAGTAACCATGAAAGTTATTATTGAATGTAAGGATAGTAAATACAAATACACCATCGAGCATATCAAGCACGTAAGTAATAATGGTAAAACAACCATGGGTAGTGTTGATAACGTTATTCCCGATTGCGGTAGTATGATAATGCCTGATCTCACCTTTAAAAAATTAAAAGGTGAAGCACTTAAAGATGCGGGCGCGGTAATTAATGATATTAAGGAAAGTATGAAACAATCTTCCGCCTTAAGTTCGAAGGAAGAATGGTAATTTTTTTGGGCGGTTTATAATAACGTTAAGTTCTATTTTTTTTAAATCAGTTTAGATTTATAATTTTTCCAATCGTCTTTTATCAACGGGTGTTTTAACAAATAAAAAATTTCGCAGTTTTATAAATTGCATTATATTTACAAGAATGACCCCTCATTCTTTAATATGAAGAAACTATACTTCATTTTTCTTTTAGCTTTTTATTCCTTAAAATCATTTTCAAACGGTGGTTTTATTACTATTTCATCAGTAGTTCCCGGAAGTATAACAGTTTGCGGACAAAGCAAGGTATTTTCTTTTACTATTAATAATCCTTCCGCGTTTAATTTAACAGGGGTAACGGTAAGTTTAACAATGCCTTCCGGTTTAAATTATCAAAGCGGTTCTATAACAAATGCAACTGAACTGAATATAATACCTGCAAATGCACCAACGTTTACGCTTGCTAACATTCCTTCATTAACTTCAATTATTGTTACGTACACTGCTTCTGCCGATTGTAATATATTGGCTTATTTAAGTTCGGGTTTTCCAACAGAAAATAAAATACAGGTTAATTATACCGCCGGAGGAAACACCACATTTGATATTCATACCACACAACTTTATTTTGTAAGGCAACCCAATGTTTCCATCACTTCGGTAACCAACCAGTCATTCAACGGCAGTATCGGAGGTTCATTTACCCGGTGCATTACCATAACTAACGGCGGAACAGGTGAGTTGAGTACGTTTACATTAACTGATGTTCATGGTAACGGTTTGCAAATTACTTCTGCTAGTCCTGGTATGTGGACAAGCGCCGGAGGTGCTGAAAGTTATTTGTTAAGCGGCGCAGATTTTACCGCTGTTGGAAACGGTAATAATTTATTTGAAACAGGTGAGAGTATTACTATTTGTGAAAATGTTACCATTAACAATTGCTCTTCAGTGTTCTCATCCTTTACAGCGGGCTGGGGTTGTAACGCGCAGGCATGTCAAACATCTGTTTCTTCGGCAAATGTTGTGTTTCCTAATTTTGTTCCCAACCTTATTATATCTCCGCAACCTTCGGCCAATGTTTGCCTTGGTATTGGAAACCTTAGTCAGCAAACCATTAAAATTGTGAATACGGGCGCGGGTCAGGCAATTAATACTTTATTAAACATTTATCAAACCTCAGGCCCTAATTATTATGATCCTTCGCAGCAGACTGAAATAATTGTATCCTCCATCACCATTAAAGTCAATGGAGGTGCGCCTTCACCGTTGGCCACTACAAGTACTTCCGCAAGTAACACTTATTCCTGTTTATCCGCCAGCCCTGTTGGCTCCGTTAAACTAACTATTCCAACCATTAATCCCGGGGATACAGTAAGAATAACCTGGAACACACAAAGTTGTTGTCAAACCGGTTATGGATATTACAATGGCTGGGCTTATAATGCAACAT
>JAOQAF010000242.1 GCA_025963735.1 Bacteroidota bacterium | reverse complement strand
TAACAGTAATAACAGGAATTCCCGCATTAATGACACCTTGAACCCCGGCCGAGTCAATTTCAAATTGTGCAAACAACGCAGAACTACTAAGAATAATATAAGCGAGTAAAAGGATTGATTTTTTCATATTGTTTTTTTAGGGTTTAATTTTATACAAATTTTGGTTTAATACTTTCAACACGTTTGCGATATTCGGCCTGAGCGGTTTTATCGGTAGAATTCCACCTGGCATAATTACCACTGTATTTTTTAATGTATTCAGCTAAGAACATAGCACACTCCAATGGATTCCAAACCACATAATTTAAACGACCCCGGTTAGTATTAAAACTTACAGTAGGATATTTAGGAACAGGGTTAGGCCATTTACCTTCCACGAGTCCGGGAGTCCCGGTTTGTCTGTATTGCTGAGAGGAAAAATGCCCGGTTTCTAAACGAAATATTTTTTCTACAGTTTGAGCCATTTCAATACCGTACTTATCCTTTACAGCTAAAACACCCTTTTTTATATCCTGATCGGTGAAATTTTCCATTTTGAAAACGTCCGGTTTTATGTTTTTTATTTTACCAAACAAATTTTTAAACCACTCAGCAACCTCCTGAGGCCTTGTACCTATCATGTATGCTATTAGCACAAGGAGCAATCCGCAAACTATTAATATGCTTTTGGAAATTATATTTCCTTTCTTGGTACTCATGCGGGTTAAAGATTCCGATTATTAAAATTATTATTAAGTAAGAGAGATAAATAACAAGTATCATTAAGACAACACCCAAGAGAAAACAAAAGGCAGTAATCCCAAAACACCACAACAAGAACTTTAAAAAGCTCATTTTTATGATTCATTTACCGGGGCACTAACTTCTAATTCTTTTTTTCGCCTTTCCTCAATCAATTTTTTGCGAGACTTATCATCTTTAAAAAATTCATCATTAAAAGCGGTTGTAGCTTTACCCGCAGCATTTAGGAAGCGAGGCAGAAAAGTTAAGGAGTTAAAGAACCTCTCAAAATTTACAGCAGCCTTATCAAACCAATCTAAAAATTTTTGCATACAATGGTTTTTTATTATTTGTAAATGCGGGGCTTAACGGTTTTTATCCCTTTAAATTAACGACTAAGCGACCCCGCCTATTTATTATCTTCTAGGCTTGCCACCGATACGGGCAACAACACCACCAACACCACCAGCAGGATTCATAACCAAGCCACAATCTTTTATAATTACTTTCCCGGTCATCTTGTCAACTAACGCCCACCAAAGCCCGGAAGCGTTTCCTTTAGCATCTTTTTTAGGGTTAAGAACCGGATAAGTCATACCGTTAGAACGACGAACCTTAATTTCCACCACGTAACCCGTTAACCATTGACGACCACGTTCACTAGACACAGTGTCCGTGTGTTTTGTCGGAGTAGCGAAAAAGGAATATAACCCGGCCTTATTGGCCTTCCATCCGTTTATAACAAACTTGCCGTTTTTTGCAGTTTTAGCACGACACCCACTCTTCTTTTTTGGTTGTGGAGCATATTGATTCTGATATTCGGGAGCAATGCCACCACGAAAGGAAGTCGGATATTTGTTGTAATTTTTCATAAGGTTATTTTTACGGTTTTTTGTTTCAATTTTATTAAGATGATTTTTAAAGTCACCATATGTTTTAGGCTTAAAAGGCTGATAGGGCTGCTCATAAGGAGCATCGAAAAAATCTTTCATTAATGGTTTTTAGTGTTTTTTAAAATCTCAACTTCTTTTTAATAACCTTAAACAGTTTAGGCAATCCTTTTACAGCAGTGTAAAGAAGTCCACCTACAATAACCACAAAGCCAAGCACAACACCAATTTTAGAAACGATACCACCACTCCAAAAGTGAAGGATTAAACGTTTAAGCCATTCAAAATACCCCTCTTGAGGTTCTTTTTTATAAATATATTTTCCTGTCACGTCATCAATGAAATCGTGATTCTCGTCTGTATAACTCATATTGTGATTTGTTGTATTGTGTCCCGCAGCCTCTAATTTTTCAGCATCTTCATTTGATATATGCGCCTGGCTTCCTTGCTTAGGAATGAACGAACGCCCATCTTCACCGATTAACGTACCATCCCCGGCAGTACGAGCATGCTCTATTTCGCCATTTGGGTGGAGAACATTCAAAGCAGTCCCGGCAACACCACCAAGAACAGACATAAAGGATTCCATAGCAGCACCACGATTTTCACGACCAACGCCCTTTTTAGCTAATTTGAATTCCCGTTTATCAAGTTTATTTTTATCATGCCTTTCCATTCGGTTTTTATTGGCACTCATAGCAAAACGCCCGGCATCATGCAATTTGTCACCGATATTTTTATGGTGTCGTTTACTCTTTTTAGAGTGACCACTACCTTTAGAGGCGTGAGCTTTCTTAAATATTCCCATTTTTGTAAATTTTAGTAATTCCTTTTATTTTGGTTTTTATTTAAGACCTTATTTTTGAAGTATAACACGTACCGGAGTCCCGTTAGTATTAACCTGCACAGTTGTAACACCATGAAGCGGGATCATAAAATTACGCTCACCAACATTTTTAATGTCATTAGTGGCAGACCCATTAGGGTAAGTGTAACGACGATTGATAACAGAACCGAAAGCGTTTCTTAAATGCTCATCAAGTTCAGCAACAGTCATTTTTACATGATGCCCCGAATTAAACTGCAACTCTACAGATTGTAAATTATTTGAACGCTCGATCGCGATTGCTTCAGCTTCACCAACACCAAATTTTCTATTTGTGTTTGTGTCAGTCGTTAATATTTCATATACACGAGGCGAGGTAGTAACTTCATTACTTTCCAAAGCGTAAATATCAATATCAACATTAGCACCAACCGGAAGACCATCTAATTCGATTGTCAATTCATCTTCATTAACGAAATCATAACCCTTAAAATCGTTAGTAAGATCATATTTATAAACACCCTGTTTAATTGACAAAGAAGGCTCGAATGTACCAGCACCCAGAGCAGTTTCTACAATTAGAGCATTTCCGGTTTCCTCGATAGAGGACTCCACGTCCATTGTACAAAGTTCAGCAAGATCGATTAACCTTGATTGCTCGTGAATGGTAGAGCGTTTACCTAATTTCGGATTCTGAATGTATGTTAAAACTTTTATAGCATCAACCTCTAAAGGCGTTAAACCGTTAACACTATTGTCCTTAATAACGAAAACAAGAGCAGAGGCGATATCACGACACTTAACGGTTGTTTTTGCAGCAGCATTAGCGGAAACGGATAGAATTTTCGACATGGTATAGAGTTTTTAAATGTTAATTTATAATTTCGTTTACAAAGATACGCTTTTTGTCAGGCTTTGCCAAATTGGCAGTGACAGAGTGACAGATAATTATTGAATTATCATAATGATAATAAACCATTTAAGTTGTTAGTAACTCGTCTTATTTTATTTTATAATAGGCTTGTTTTTAACCCGTATAAACGACAAAAACCCCCTTAAAGGAGGTTTTTAATGTTTAAGGAGTAGGTAGGCTATTTATCATCAAATATCCTGAATTTAGCAGACTGCCAATTAGGATAGACAAATTTACTAACAGATTCTACAATATAATGCAAGACCGTTACATTCATATCTGCACTTTTTAGAAAACCTTCTAAAGCATCTACAGTAGTTAAATTATACTTTTTTGTACCATGCTTAAAATAGACGGTAACTTCATACCACGTTTGTTGTTTGTTGTAATCTCTTGCCATAAGGGTTAGGTTGTTAGAAATAAATAAAAAAATAAATTAAAAAAAATAAAAGAATAAAACCCACGCACCCGGAAATACGGCTTATGGCCATAACTAGACTTTATCTGCCTTATTTGAGCCACAACGAGAGCAAGTTCATAACGGTAAAACTTTTGCGAGAGTTCACCAATTAACCACTTCTCACGAAGCCACCAAAATTTAACCCTTAACCGGGTTAGGCGCTTTAATTGTCCCCGGGGGATTGCAAACATTGTTATCTGATTCATATTAACGAGACTCTAGTTATTTTACAATCTGTATTATCCAAATCAAACTTGAATATGGCCTCTATAAAGTTCTTAGCAGGCTGATAAACAGCAGAAAGCGAAACGTCACTATCCGTATATTCTATATAATAACTATTCATACCAATATGTTCCATTTAAACGTGAATTATTCGCAATCTCACACACATTGATGGTATCTAAACGGACATACTGTCTGATTATTTCGCCACGTATGTTCAGGCGCCGCCATACCAATTTCCCTATACGAGAACGCAGCCACTCGTAAGTGGGTAGAACGCCTATACAGTTCGATTTTTTCCTTTGTTTTGTTTTTGTCATGTCTTATTGGTTTTTTGATTAATAAATACGTTAATAAATTGCCTTTTTTGGAAACCCGGGCATAACCCTCAGATACCAACTCATCAAGTTCTGACTCCTGAGACTTGAAGATGAACGCCCGGGCGTTAATGGAGTAACGAAATCCGTTCTCTGAACTAAAGTGGTTTAGGATATTCATAATTTTATGTTTTTTAACAAATTATTAAATTAACATGCCAATTTGGTAACATTTATGAGCGGTAGGGGAGGGGTATTCCACATTTGCAGATTAAACTCCAAAGCGGGTAAAGTCATGCGGTACAAGGAAGGACAAGGCCGGGAGAAGAAATATATAGTAACACCTTCAGAGGGACTAAAGACCCTTATAAGGGGTTGTTGTTTTTTTGCTTTTAGACGGGTTTTAACAGTTTCTATTGAACATAATGTTAATTATGTTTTATAGTTAATGATTGATTTTAAGGCAAATACATATTATACTTAACATAATCTTTCGGGAATTGAGTAATATATAATTCACTATTTTGTCTTCTTCCATTAATTATTCAACTATATCTTCATAACCTATTCAATTCTTTATAATAACATTTTTAAACCCTACTTTTGGAATTAGTTTTTACAACCATGATCTCCTTTCGCAAATCGGTAATACTCTTCCTTTTTTTAACTTCAGCGCTAATCTTAAACGCTCAAAAAATAGCGCATTTAAATCTTGATTCGCTTATCAATAACATGACCGAAACCAAAACGGCACAGCAAGTTATAGATAAATTCAGGAAAGAAATTGAAACCGAAAGCATTAACATGCAAACTGAATTTGAAAATAAATTGCAGGAGTTTAGAGAAAAAGAAAATACGCTCAGCGCCTCCATTAAACAAAGTAAGGTGAATTCATTACAACAGCTCCAAAAAAGGGTTGAAGATTTTAAAAATGCCGCTTATCCTGAAATTCAAAAAAAATATACCGAAATGACCACTCCAATTATAGCCAAAGCTAAAAAAGGTATTGAAGATATTGCCAAAGAAGCGGGTTATAAATATGTTCTGGATACCAGTTCAGGTAATGTACTTTACAGCGAATCATCTGAAAATATTTACTCCCTGGTTCTTAAAAAACTCGAAGCAATGCCGCCGGCAGAATTACCGGTTAAAAATTCAGCCAATCCTCCTCAAAAAACTACTCCTAAGCAGGGGAAAAAATAATTGCACTGGCACATTTATTTTCTTTCTTCTTTCAAACACCACCCCTTTATGACAAATATAATAGAAGAAATAAAAGATCTTAAAAATGATCCTACACACCGTTCGGCGCTCAGAATTTTCAATCTGCTGGATAATAACAAAGAAAAATTTCTTACCAGATTTGAAGCTGACTTTTTTAAAAATGTGCACTCGGGTTTTGAAGGTCTTGCTTATGCAAGCCCTGCCAATTCGGGTTCTTCAGATTTTAAAAATCAATACAATAAATTGTTTGAAATGTTCCTTTACCGTATTAACCGGTTATAATTATATCAAAACAACAAAGTTTGCGCTTTGAACAACTTTACTAAAAAGTTACAGGAGCAATTTTTTGATGGGCGAGTTCCGCCACTCCTAACCAGTAATCAAGAAATAAATTTATTTTTCTTGACGTGTCTTCTCCTGAAAATGGTTTATTAATAAAGCTATTGGCTCCGGCCGCATAACAACGCTTCACCATATCAGGGTGTGTGTTTTCTCCTAATACAACAACAGGAATATGATTAAAATAATCGTTGTGCTTCACTTCCTGAAGTACAAAAAAACCGGTGTCAGGTACTGAATGTAAACTCACCAGAATAATTTTTGGTAAGGTTTTATTTTCAATCAGTTTCCTGTTTAAAAAAGTCATTACCTCATTGCTGTAACTTAAAAATTCACAATCAATTTTGCGTGTTTTAAAGTAGTCCGCGCTAAGTTCTCTGTCCTGCGCATCGGCCTCTAACATTAAGATGTATCCGTTTTCCATTTCTATAAGTGCTTCCTGCAAATATAAAACATCTAT
>JAOQAF010000231.1 GCA_025963735.1 Bacteroidota bacterium | reverse complement strand
TGAAGCATTATTATTTCCATTTACATCTGTGGTCATTATAGTTAAAACACTATCCGACACTTCCGTAGTTTCACCACTTACACCATGACCTGTAGGAGGATTAACCTTGTGTTTAAACTTTTGATAAACCGGTCCATCAACGTTGGTAAGAATTTCCCCGCCTAAACCTCCGATAAGAGTTGTGCTGTCACGTTTTTGAGTAGTGAAAATATTACCGCGGAAAGGACGGAATTCGTCAGCATCCTGTAAAGTATTTGGGCGATACACATCCATTACCCACTCACACACGTTACCTGCCATGTTATATAAACCGTAATCGTTCGGCCAGTATGAATAAACGGGAGCGGTAACGTCGGCATTGTCATTTAAGAAACCTGCAGTGCCCATGTAATCACCGGCGCCACGAACAAAGTTAGCGTTAATTTGCCCGATGTATTTATCCGTAGCGTTACGAACACCATGACCATTCCATGGGTAAATGCGACGATCGGTAATACGCTCGCCTATTGTGTTTCCTATTAAGCCATAGGCCGCATATTCCCACTCGGCTTCTGTTGGTAAACGGTACTTGGGTAAAAAGATACCATCTTCCATTTTAACATCGCGCTCAGGGTTTTGCTCATCAAACGAAGGTAATTTTTGTTTTAATTGGCCCTGCCATTTACCTGATAAATATGCTTCAGTAGAGAAATAATCCTGATCGGAAGGATTAGGAACATGTTCCAGTAAACCTTCACGAATAAGAATAAATTCGTTTACGCGGTCAGTTCGCCATGCACAAAAATCATTTGCCTGTAACCAGTTTACCCCAACCACCGGATAATCGCGGTAAGCAGGATGACGTAAATAATATTCAACGAAAGGCTCGTTATAGGCTAATTTTTCACGCCAAACCAAAGTATCGGGTAAAGCTTTGTAATAGATGTCTGGGAAAGTTGGACCAAATACACGGCTTGTCCACCAAAGATATTCAAGATAAGAGAAGTTGCTTACTTCTGTTTCATCCATATAAAAAGAGGAAGTAGTAACACGACGGGGAACATTGTTCCACTCATATGTTACATCCGTTTCTGTTCTGCCCATAGTAAAGGTACCGCCTTCAATAAGAACCAAACCGGGGCCTGTTTCCTGCTCCTCATAAGGTGGCTTTTCAAAACCTCCGTTTGTGGGATCATTGTACGCCCAGCCCGTTACAGGCGAACGCTCCTGCGAACACGAAACCATAACAGCGGCCGTAATAAAGGCTAATGCTTTCCGGTTTTTTATCCATTTTATTTCCATAGTGTCTGTTCTTAATAACGCTATAACGTTAAATATTTAAAAAGGTTACAAATATATTAGAATGAAGGGCAACTAATTGTTCTGAATTTTTTCTTCTTAGGGCGGCATTCAAACTGGATCTGCAAAGAGATCTCATGTGAACCTGCGGTGTTACCACTTAATTTAGATATGGTTACATCATAACTGTATCCGAATTTAAAGTTGTCATTTTGCAGTCCCACTAAAGCAATAACGGCGTCCGCGTTTCTATACCAGATACCAGCCACAAAAGAACCTTTTACATAGTATAAACCTAAATTTAACTGGGTAAACTTTTGCTGAGCCTGAAAAAGTATGTTTGGTGATAAATAACTCGCGTTTCCTTTTTCAAGTGGAATAATTGCACCCGCGTGCCCGGTAAACTTTGCGGGTAATTTAGATGAACCAAGAAGTCCTTCGTCGGGCTGATTAATGTGATGTGCCGCAAAACCAAAGAAATAATATTTGCTGTATCCTAAAATACCTGCCGAAAAATCTACATTCTTTTTACTTTGCGAAGGTACAGTTTCCTGGGTATTCCAAACGAAACCTCTCCGGGCATCAATCATATCACCAAAATTAAGTTTGGTTTTATCAAGGGTTTTCTGAAGATATGTTCCCTGGATACCAAATTTTAAAGAAAATTCACGGGTAATAGCCGCGTGATACGAATATAGCAAACTGAAGTTAGTTGTTTTTAAAGTTCCGTGCGCCTGATCATCTGTTGTAACAAGGGCGCCAATTCCGCCTGCCAATGCATCAAGGTGCATGTCATAAGAACCAGAATATGTTACATAGGTACCCGATAAATTAGGCCACTGGTTCCGGTAGTTCATGCAAATGCGCGGGCATTTGGCTGTTCCGGCGAATGCAGGGTTAAGATATAAGGGGTTCGCATAAAATTGCGTGAATTGTGGATCCTGGGCTTTTAAATCTAGTAAAAGCACCGTGAACACTAATAATGGTAATAGAATGCGTGGCTTCATAAAAAATGTTAACCTAACCTATCCTACAAATATATAAATCAATTTTTAAAAACAAAAAAATATTCTTAACAATATTTTAATCCTGAAGTCGTTAATTTGCTAAAGGATATATAGCGTCCTTCTTTTCCATATGATTTCAAGCAGAAAAATTTTAATACTCGTTTTATTCTCCCAGTGTGTAAGGGCCCAGCAACCTGGCTCTGTAAGTTACGCTAATAAACAGGCGCAAATACCTGTTATTTCGTCGGCAATCCTCTATACAACTGAATCTGACTCGGTTCCTGTTAAAATAGAACTTAAGAACGCCCAGTATGACGCGGCTAAGGGCAACCTGCCCTACTACCTTGCATCTCACAAAACGGCCTATCATCAAACCGCAGTTCCAACCCTTATAATTAAAAAAACAAGATTGGTTACACAGCCGCAGGCAAATCACATTAAAAAATCTTTAAACCGGTATTTAGGCAACACCTTCGAGGTACGCCCAATGCCCAGCTTAGCCTCCGGCGAAAATCTTAATATTTGCCGCATTTACCCTTTAAGGATGAATGAACAACTGCAGGTGGAAGAACTTGTTGATTATGAACTTACCTGGCAAATAACTTCAAATAATAACAAACAGGCTTTACAAAATTCTGCCGTCTTTGCTAATTCCAGTATACTGGCCAGCGGTACCTGGTATAAAATCGCCCTTGCTCAAAACGGTATTTACCGCCTGGATAAAAATTTTTTAAGCGGCATGGGCATTGATATTAGCACGCTTGATCCGAAAAAAATAAGAATATACGGTAATGGTGGTAAAACAGTGCCGGAACTTAACAGCGCGTTCAGATATGATGACCTTCAGGAAAATGCTATTCAGGTAGTTGGAGAGTCTGACGGTGTATTTGATAATGGTGATTATGTTCTGTTTTATGCCACCGGTGTAGACTACTGGAGCAAAAGCAGCACTAACAAAGTAAAATATTCGAGGCAAAAAAATTATTATTCCGATACTAGTTTTTATTTTATAAATACAGATTTAGGAAATGGTAAACGCGTAGTTACACAACCCTCTTCCTCATTGCCTGCTACACTTTCAACAAGCACTTATGATTATTATAATTTTCATGAAATAGATGCGGTAAATTTTATTAAAAGCGGCCGTCAGTTTTTTGGCGAATATTTTGATATTACTACCTCCTACGACTTTGGCTTTAATGAAGGGGATTTCGTTACAGGCGATACCATAGTAGCCACAGCTTCAATTGGAGGAAGAGGTTCCACTTCAACCGCATTCTCAATTTCCGGAAACGGTATTAATGGCATATTAACTACTAATGGGGTCGACCTTACTTCGCCGACAGCCTACCTGGCCCCTTACGTAGACGCTCAAACCGATACGTTTGTTGGATTGAACACCAATGCGGCCAATATTCTTATAAATGTTACCAAACAAACTTCCAATAACATAGGCTGGTTTGACTTTCTTGAAATAAATGCCCGCAGAAATCTTGTTGTGACTAACCAATTTCAATTTCGCGACTCAAGGGTAATGGGTCCGGGTAAGGTGTGTAATTTTAATATCTCCAATCCGTTTAGTTATAATCTTGTACTTTGGAATATTACCGATCCGCTTAATCCTTTTATACAATCTTACACTACTTCAGGCAACAGCATTAATTTTAATGCCCCGGTTGATTCAATTATGGAATTCGCAATTGCTCCAACAAGTAATTTTTTCACGCCTGTATTTGTAGGAAAAGTAAACAATCAGAATTTACACGGTCTCCAACAAGCCGATTATGTAATTATTACTCATCCTTTATTTAGTTCTTATGCTCCGCGAATGGCCGCGTTACATCAGGCCAATGAAGGTTTAACATCGGCAATTGCAACCACTGAACAAATTTATAATGAGTTTGGCAGCGGCAAACCTGACGCGGCGGCTATTCGTGATTTCATTAGAATGTTATACACCCGGAATATACCCGGTAAAAAACCACGCTATGTACTACTGATGGGTGATGGATCTTACAATAATAAAAGCCGGAATTTAAGCACCAACAGCAATTTCATTCCAACTTACGAAACATCCCAGTCCACTTCCATTTTACAAAGCACCACTACAGATGATTTTTATGCCCTTATGGACCCTTCAGAAGGAGCCGTGGCAGAAAGTATTGGCTCGGTGGATATTGGTACGGGAAGGTTTACATGCAGAACCACCGCTGAAATGAATGCCGTTGTTTCTAAAATTGAAAATTATTACAGAAAAGATCCGGACTTTAAAATAAATGATTCTAATATTGAAAATTGCACCAACGCAGCTGAAACACCTTTTGGTGATTGGCGTAACTGGCTGGTGTTTATGGCCGATGATAAAGATCAGTCAACACACATGGGACAAGCCGATAACCTCGCAAACAATGTTCAGTCTTCGAATCCGTTATTTAATATTGATAAAATATATCTCGATGCTTACCAGAGGTTTTCAACGCCTGGCGGGGAAAGATACCCTGACGCTACCCTGGACCTGCAGAAACGAGTGAAAAAAGGAGCACTTGTATATAATTACACCGGACATGGCGGAGAAGTGGGGTTAACCGAAGAACGTGTTTTGGACGTAGAAATGATTAATAACTGGGATAATTATAATAAACCACCGTTATTTATTACTGCCACCTGTGAATTCAGCAGATACGATGATCCGGGTCGCACCTCGGCCGGCGAATATTGTCTGCTAAACCCCAAAGGCGCTGCAATAGGGCTGCTCACCACGTGCCGTATTGCGTACTCATCCACTAATTTTGTTTTAAACAGTGTATTGTTTTCGTATATGTTTCAAAAATTACCAAATGGCAGCAAACCTGCTCTTGGCGATATTATCCGTGAAACAAAAGCCAATCTTAATCAGAATATTTATTATGCGAATTTTCATTTGCTCGGCGACCCTGCCTTAAAGCTTGCTTATCCTGAACAACAAATTTTTACCACAAAAATTAATACCAACTCTGTAACACCCACCGCCTCTGATACTTTAGGGGCCCTGGCCAAAATTACAATAACAGGATTTGTAGGTGATACCCTGGGTAACAAACTCACTAATTTTAACGGTTTGGTTTATCCAACGGTTTTTGATAAGGAACAGGATGTGAGCGGCCTGCTAAATGATCCTGAATCGTACAGCGGATCTCCCGGGCTTCCTTTTAAATTTAAATTACAAAAAAACATTCTTTATAAAGGAAAAGCGGAAGTAAAAAATGGCGACTTTTCATTTACTTTTATTGTTCCAAAAGATATAAGTTTTGCATACGGACCAGGCAAAATAAGTTATTACGCAACCAATGGAGTAACAGATGCAACAGGTTATTATAAAAAACTTGTAGTTGGGGGAGGCGCTAAAAATAACATTATTGATAACGATGGGCCACAGGTTAATTTATTTTTAAACGATAAAAATTTTGTGAACGGAGGGATAACAAATGAAAATCCGATTTTGTATGCCAACCTAACCGACTCAAGTGGTATAAACACTTTAGGTACAGGTATTGGACACGACATTTCCGTTATTCTGGATCAGAACTCAACAAAGCCCGTTATACTTAACGATTACTATGAAGCAGCATTAAACAGTTATCAAAGCGGCAGGGTACGCTATCCTTTCAGTGATATAAGTGAGGGTAATCACAGGCTCACATTTAAAGTTTGGGACATTCAAAATAATTCAAACATTGTTAATGCCGATTTTGTTGTTGCACCCAGTGCAGAACTCGCACTCAAACATGTGCTTAATTATCCGAATCCTTTTACATCTTATACTAAATTCTTTTTTGAACACAACCAGGCATGTAACCCGTTAAAAGTAACGGTACAAATTTTTACTATTAGTGGTAAGATGGTAAAAACAATACAGCGAAATGTTACCTGTGAAGGATTCAGACCCGAGGGCATCGACTGGGACGGCAAGGATGACTATGGCGATAAGCTGGGCCGCGGAGTGTACATTTACAAAGTGAGTATATTAAATACCGAAAATAAAAAGGCCGATAAAACCGAGAAATTAGTTATTTTAAATTAGTAGATTTACTTCCCCAAAAAGGATAAGTTATATAAAGAACTTGTTGATGAAAAAAACAATATTAATACTTACAGGCACTCTTATCGCGAAGAATTTCGTGTCACAAATTAACTCCCAGCAACTCGGGGGTCAAACCATAAATCCTATTACTACGGCGGTTCCATTTCTGCTTATTAGTCCTGACAGCCGTCAAGGTGCCATGGGCGATGCCGGTGCGGCAACTGATCCGGATGTTAATTCTATCCACTGGAACGGTAGCAAACTGGCTTTTGCAGAAAAGAAATTTGGAGTTGGATTTACCGTTACCCCCTGGCTAAGATTACTTGTTCCGGATATTAATTTATATTATCTGTCAGGGTATGCAAAAATTAATAAAAATCAGGCAGTAGGTGCATCGTTAAGATATTTTAGCCTTGGAAACATTGAACTTACAAATGCCACCGGTGTTAAAACAGGAGATTATAAACCAAATGAGTACGCTGTAGACCTTGCGTTTTCCCAAAAACTTTCTGATAATTTTTCGTTGGGTATCGCGGCCCGTTATATCAATTCCAGCATCAGCCGCGTTTATTTTAACGGAAGTTCAGGTAATGCCGCAAGCACGGTGGCCGTTGATTTAACAATGTTTTACCGAAGTAATAAATTTGATCTGGGTGGTAAAAAAGGAACATACACCGGCGGCTTGGCGTTTACAAATCTTGGAGCTAAAATAAAATATTCAAACGACCAGAATTTTATTCCTATGAATTTGAGATTAGGTAATGGATTAAAGATTGAGCTTGACGAAATTAATACCTTTGGATTTTATTTGGATTTTAATAAACTGCTTGTACCTACCCCGCCAAGATATAAATACAAAGTAGATCCGGTAACGGGTGAAAAAACTGCCGAAATCGAAATTGACCCTGCAACCAACAAAAAAGTTATTGAAAAAGGAAAATACCCTAACTTTCCGGTACCTCTTTGAATTATACAGTCTTTTGGTGATGCGCCATGAGTCTTTAAAGAAGAAATGCAGGAAATAAATACCAGCATTGGCATGGAGTATTGGTACAACAAAGTTTTTGCCGTTAGAGCCGGCTATTTTTATGAACCAAAAACAAAAGGATCACGTCAGTTTTTTACTTTTGGTGCAGGTGTTAAATACAGTGTAGTAAATGTTGATTTTTCATATCTTATTCCAACTTTGTTAAATAATCCTTTAGCCAGAACTTATCGTATTTCTCTTTCATTTGATTTTGATCCGGCAAAAAAGGAAAAAGACCCAACTACGGTATCGCCTTAATCCTTTTTCACAATTCTTTGTGCATAATTGACTATTCGTGCAGGACTTAACTTCCCACTGAATCATATATTTGTATATGCGCAAATTTCTTTCCCTCGTTACTGTTTCAATTGTTTTTATTTTTTCAGCTTGTAAAACACCTGAAAAAGAAAAAGACAACCGTACCATTTTCAGCTATAATGAAATGGCCGGTATTACCTCTCTTGATCCTGCCACTGCAATAAGTTTCGAAAATATATGGCCGGTAAACCAATTGTTTAACGGGCTTGTTCAAATGGATGATCGCCTTAACGTTACTCCATCCATTGCCGATAGATTTACTATAAGCGATGATGGTTTAACATATACTTTTAATCTTCGCAGCGATGTTTATTTTCACGACAATGTTTGTTTCGAAAACGGTAAGGGCAGGAAAGTAACAGCGAAGGATTTTGTGTTTAGCTTTAACCGCTTATTTGACAGCAGGGTAAGCAGCGCCACATCTCTCCTTACCAACATCGATCGTTCTGAGAAAACAGAATATAAGGGATTTGAAGCTCTTAACGATACCACATTAAAAATTTATCTGAAAGAACCCTTCAGTGCTTTTCTAAGCGTTTTAACAATGAAATTTTTCAGTGTTATTCCTCATGAAGCGATTGATTATTACAAACTTGATTTTAGAAGGCATCCTGTAGGAACAGGTCCTTTCATTTTTAAGCTGTGGGAAGAAGGAACTAAACTTATTCTACTTAAAAATGAAAATTATTTTGAAAGGGACGCCAACAATAAAAAACTTCCCTACCTGGATGCCGTTAGTATTTCTTTTGTAAAAGACAGGGAAACGGCTTTTATGGAATTGCTTAATGGTAAGTTTGACATGCTTAGCGGGGCCGACGCCTTTAACACCAATGAAGTACTGGATAAAGAAGGAAGTCTGCGCGATACGTATTCGAAAAAATTTTATTTACAAAAACAAACATTTTTAAAAACAGATTATATAGGGATTCTTGTAGATGAAAATGTTTCTGCTGTTCGCAATTCTCCTGTAAGACTGAAAAACATTCGTAAAGCAATCAACTATGGTTTCGACAGAGATAAACTTATTAAATACTTAAGAAGTAATGTAGGAGTGCCGGCGCATTCAGGCTTCATTCCAAAAGGCATGAAAAGCTATGATCCTGAAAAAGTGAAAGGCTATACCTATGATCCTGAAAAAGTAAAAGAGTTATTGGCCGAAGCTGGTTATCCTAACGGAAAAGGACTTCCTGAGATTACGCTTCACGTTACTGATAATTACAAAGAACAGGTTGAATTTATACAATCACAACTGGCCCTTAACCACATCCGGATTCAGATAAGCATTGAGAAGCCCTCGGTATTAAGGCAGGCTGTAAACAGTTGCGAGTATCTTTTATTCAAAAAATCATGGGTAGGCGATTATGCAGATGAAGAAAATTTCATGAGCTTATTTTACAGTAAAAGCTTTTGTCCGCAGGGCGTAAATTATTTTCATTACCGTAATCCTGAATTTGATCTGGCTTATGAAAAAGCCCAGCGAGAAACAAGAGACAGCGTTAAAAAAATACTGTATCAGAAAATGGACCAGATTATTATTGATGACGCGCCCGTTATACCTTTATATTACGATGAGGTTATACGCCTTGTACACCACAATATTAAAGGGCTTACAGCTAATCCTATGAATTTGCTCAATCTTAAAACAGTTACCAAGGAAAATCCAAAATAATTGAATAAGACAGAAAAGGAATACCAATTAAAAATTTCTTGAAAAAAATATTCATAATTCTCTTTTCAACTTTAATCGTTCTTTCCTGCAAGGAGAATAAAAACAACGTAACAAAAAAAATAGAAGAAAAGAAACCTCAGAACGTTAATGACGAGGCGCTTAAGCTTGTTAAAGATTTTTATGACAACTCGAGTGGAGATACACTGCTTATAGTTAACTCAGACTCACTTTATACCTATCACTTTTTCAAAAACATAAACGAGGGTCACCAGCTTCTTTTTTCTGATAAAGGAAAATTAAATTCCCTGGGTGATACGCTTTTAAGTATTCTTAGCGGCGCACGGCAATATGGGCTTATCCCTTCTGATTATCACGCGGAAAAAATTGCGGAACTTGTCGCAGGGTTTTTCAATAAAAAGGACAACTCGTACAATATTTCAGCAGTAGCTGAAGCAGAGGTCTTATTTCTCGACGGATGTTTGAAGTTCGGAGCACATTTGAATAAAGGCCGTCTGAATCCGGATACACTTATGAGTGAATGGAGGCCGCAGAAGCTGGATTCAAACTGGACACAATACTTAAAATATGGCATCGAAACAAAGAATCTCAGAAAAGCTTTTGACTCGCTGGAACCCAAACATGCGGGTTATCATTTTTTAAAAAAAGCGTTAGTCAATTATATTAAAGAGAATGATCATATTAATTGGGACAGCATTTCATTTACAAGTGTAAAGGATACTTTAAAATTAAAGGAAGCCCTTAAGCAGAGGCTAATGAATACAGGAGATTACAACGATTCGTTAAAAATTAACGACAGTTTAAAATTAGCAAAAGCGTTAAAATCATTTCAAAAAAAATTAAATCTTGAACCAGACGGAAAGCTTGGTAAATACACCAAACAAGCTCTTGGCATGAGTAAAGAAATGCTCATCCGTCAGATGGAAATGGCCCTTGAACGCTGGCGATGGGAACCTTCCAAATACCCTGAACGTTATGCCATAGTAAATATTCCTTCAGCCGAAATAAATGTGTGGGAAAGAGATAAAAAAAAGAAAATAGACACACTTGTTCTTAACAGCCGCGTAGTAGTTGGTAAACCCGAAAAGCAAACCCCTATTTTACGAAGCAAAATTAATTACATGCTCATTTATCCTTATTGGAATGTGCCCTACTCCATTGCCTGGAAAGAAATATTACCAATGGTAAAACGTGATACAAATTATATTCATGAAAAGAATTTTGAGGTAATTAATTATAAAGGAGAAGTAGTAACCGATTTAGGAAAACTTAACTGGAAAAAATACAACAAGGATTATCTTCCTGTTCGATTCCGTCAACGAATTGGAACAGAGAACAGTTTAGGAATTTGTAAATTTAACTTCAACAGCAAGTACGGTGTTTATTTACATGACACCAACAGCAAAAAATATTTCAAAACGTTTTACCGTTGGCAAAGTCATGGCTGTATTCGTCTTGAACAGTTTGTTCAGCTTGCAAGATTTTTAATCCGCGACGACACTTTAAAAATACCATACGACACGCTTAACGCTTATTTTTTACGTGAACAACAACAGAAAATAAATTTGCGAAAGCCGCTGCCCATTTATATACGGTATTTTACAGCGAGCGCCGACAGTAATTTAAATCTAAAATTATATCTGGATATATACAGAAAAGATGAACAGATGGCGCGTCTTCTTTATAATCGTAGCAGAAAATCAGGTACGCTTCCTAAGAAATAATTCTTTCAGATTTATAATATCCTGCCTGACAGTAAACAAGTTTTTAAATTTAAATTTGTTCATTACAAAAAAAGCAACACATAAACTTAGCGTAAGTACAGAGTACGAAACATCGGCAGAGAGCGCCGCGCCGGCCAACTGGTATTTTTCAATAAGCAGATGAGCCAGTATCATTGCGCAAACAAAACCCAGGCTGTTACATAACAATATTATTTTAAGTTTACCTATCGCTGAAAAATAATGACTTATAATTCCGGCGAAACTCAGCATAAGAATTCCGGGCGAATACATCATCATGGTATTTTTAGTATGCTCAAACCCCGCACCCAGCAGGAATACAAAAAATGAATTCGGAATTAAAGCAATTATTAAAACACAAAACACACTTAATATAAAACTTGCTTTGGCCAGGCTCAGTGTCATATTCCGGCTACGTTCATTATCTCCATCGTTCGCAACCCGGGCAAGTAATACCGGAGCAATACCATTAGAAATAATAAGAACGGATTCAATAAGCGAAGAGGCAGAAGAATATAAACCCACATCAGAATTACTTTCTAATAAATAATAGCTGTAACGGTTACAAAAAATGTGCATCAGCACAGCCAACTGGCACAATAAACCGTTCACCAAAATTGGTTTCAATAAAAATATTTTTTCTTTTTCCTTTAAAGAAAGTAATCTCAAAACCATGATGAAGGAAACCAGGAATGCCACAACGAAAGATACCAAAAGTGGCCACACATAGGCGTTTAGAGTATAGACTTTCAAAACACGGGTAGAATAAAAAATTCCGGCAAGAAGAATAAGAGGTTGAACCAGGTTCAGGAAATTATAGAGAAGAATTTTTTCCCTGCCAAGAATAATCACGCAGTTAAACGTGTTTACTATTACAACAAAAGAGATGACATAACTTAAACCCTCATAATTCGGAATGTGTTTTTTGAGAACATAAAAAAGAGCGTTACTTAACGAGCAGGCTAAAAGAGTGTAAATAATTCCGGCAACATAAAGCTTTTTTAAATCATATTTCGGAATAAAGTAAACAAGCGTGTAACCGGTAAAAATTTCATTAACAATCTGAATGATAGAAATATTAAGGATCAAAATTCCAATCTCACCCCGCGAGCTTATACCAAGGTAATGAGAGGATACAATTAAGATCAGAAAATTTATCAGCGCAACAAATCCTTTTGCAAATAAACTCTGAATAATGTTTTTAAGCATTGGATTAAATTCTTTAATTTCTTTTCACCGAAATTATTACCAGATAAAAGTAAGAACCTGTTTTAGATCCGGATGAAGGCTTTTTGCGACAGGACAGGTATGTGCAGTGTTTTCATAAATTTTTTTTTCCTTATCAGTAAAATCATTTTTTGGAAATGTAATCTTCACATGTATTTCACCTACCCTACGCGGCTCGGCAAACATAACTTTTGTAACTTCTGCAAGCGTACCGTCAATTGAAGTCATCCCTTCGGCAGACGCTTTAATTCCCATAACGGTGAGCATACAATTTGCCAGGGAAGTAGCCATTAAATCTGTTGGGGAAAAGGCTTCTCCTTTACCATGATTATCTACCGGCGCGTCAGTAATTATATGACTGTTACTGGCTGTATGAACCGCCTCCGTTCTAAGATCTCCTGTGTATTTTACTATACTTGTAGCCATGGCATTTCTTTTTACAAATGTAGGATTATAGGCCGGAAATTGTTAATTTTGATAGAATGTTTAAAAGAATTTATTTACCTCTTCTTGCGCTTTTTTTAAGCACTGCTTTTTTTGCGCAGGAGCAGAAAAATATATTCAGTAATGAAGTTGGAAGCGATGCCAATGTTCTTTACAGGAATGATGCCAGCGGTAAAATTTATGCAGACACCCGCGGCATTGGGATACTATACCGCCGCGG
>JAOQAF010000225.1 GCA_025963735.1 Bacteroidota bacterium | reverse complement strand
TTATGAATTTGCCATGGGTCCTAATTTATCGGTTGTACCTAATTATAAAGGAGAACGTGAGGCTTCACTGGGAGTGGTGATGGCAGCAGGAACCAGCTTTAAAAAAGGAAATATAAACTTCCCTGTTAACCTGGCCTTTGTACCGAGTGTTGGAAGTAAAGTATCGGTTAGAAATGCAGACGGAACATCTGTTAACAAAACATTTCAAACAGGATGGAGATTATCTTTAGTAATAGGCTTTAACTCAAGAACCAAATAATTATGAAACTGAAAACATCCATTCATATAATGGTTATTTCAGTAATTACCGTTGCATTAACGAGTTGCTCTCTTACAAAACGTGCCTACCGGAACGGCTACTATGTAAGCTGGAATAAAAAAAATGCAGCAAAATTGTCTAAAAAATCAAACACAGACTGCCTGCAGGTTTTAACAAATGGACCTGCAGGTTTATCAAGACATAAGATTAACGAAACAGTTTACGCTTCGGCCAAAAAAAACACGTTTAGATTCAAAGTTAAACCGGCGACATTTAAATTTATTGTTTTTCCGGATAGTTGCGGTGACATAATTATTCTTCGAAACGGAGAAGAAATTTTCGTAAAAGCACTTGAAATAAGCCAGCAAACAATAAAATATAAACGCTGTAATAATCTGGAAGGACCATTGGTAATAGTGAAGACAGAAAATGTTTTCATGATTAAATATGCCAACGGATTTAAAGAAGTATTTAAAGAAAACCCTTCAGCAGTTGGTTTACCGGTGGCCGAAAAAAAAGTACAGGAAAAAAAATACAATAATCTGGCCATAGCAAGTTTTGTAATAGCACTATGTTTATTTTTCCCTTACGGCGCACCCTTTGCATTTGGGTTTGGAATTCAGGCCTTGAGGGAAATGAAAAAAGAACCCGAAAAATACAAAGGAAAGGTCTTGGCCATTACCGGTGTTGTGATCAGCTCACTGATACTTTTGATTGCGTTAATTCTGTTGCTGGCTTTACTTTAAGACTGAATAATAATTTCAATGCAGGCTTTTATCTTTTCTATATCATCCGGCTTAAATTCTTCAAACTCATCCTGATTTTTAAACCAGGTAAGTTGCCGTTTGGCGTAGTTTCTTGTATGTTGTTTTATTTTTTCGACAGCAGTATTTAAATCATAACTTCCATCCATAAAGGCAAAAAGCTCTTTGTAGCCTACTGTCTTTAATGCGTTTAAATGTTTTTTATCTTTCAGACTTTTTACTTCATTCAGTAATCCCGCGCCCATCATCAGATCAACACGTTCATTTATTTGTTTATATAATTGTTGTCTTTCGGTATTAATTAAAATTTTAACCGGAATAAAATTCCTGGGCCGTTTAGGTTTATTTAAAAAGGAAGAATACGGCTGGCCGGTAAATGTGTAAACTTCAAGCGCACGAATTAGCCGTTGCGGGTTATGTGTGTCGGCCGAATTAAAATAGGTTTCGTCTGATTTTTTCACTTCATTTTGCAGCCATGCTAATCCGTTTTTTTTATATTGGGTGTTTAAATTTTCTCGTACTTCCTGCGGAATCTCCATAAAATCATCTACGCCGTTAAGTACAGCGTCAATGTATAACCCTGAGCCTCCTACAAGAAAGATTATCTCATGTTCTTTAAATAAATCCTCAAGTAAATCCAGAGCATCTTTTTCATAATGACCGGCGCCATATAATTCATGAATACTTTTAGTATTAATAAAAAAATGTTTTACCTCCTTTAATTGTTCAGTGGAAGGTTTAGCGGTGCCTATTTCCATTTCTTTATAAACCTGACGAGAATCTGCCGACACGATAACTGACTTAAAATGTTTGGCCAGTTCAATGGCAACGGCCGTCTTACCCACTCCGGTAGGTCCTGCAATTACAACCAGGTATTTATTTTCCGATAAAATAACAATGCAAAAGTAAGGCTTATTCATTAACCTTTAATTATTCAAAACAGGTTGTGAACAACTCTTTATTAAAAGCTGGATCTTATTATGTTATCCTTTTACTTTTATAGAATGCATAAGCCCTTCCATACTTTTTTATTTGCAGTATTCGTATTCCTGGCCTTAGGTTTATTGAGTTTTACCTTTCCCGAAAAAGGCATCTCTTTAGGAAACGAACTTTCCATAAGTTTTCCTTCTATTAAATCTTTATTCTCTTCGGTCCCACCAAAAAAAGATATTTCTAAAATTCTTCGTGCGGTTGATAATGCCGATACCCTTGTTCTTGAAGATGTTGATTCTTTATCCCCGGAGCCATTAACCAATGAATTATTAAAAGACAGTGTAATTAAAAAACTGATCACCTCCCTGCAATACACAAACAAAAATGCTCTGCTTTCCTTTTTTCAATCATTGGGCGAATTAAAAACAAATCCTAAATCCATTCGTGTTTTACATTACGGCGACAGCCAAATCGAAGGAGACAGAATTACAGATTATCTTCGCTTAAAATTACAAGGGCAGTTCGGAGGTAACGGACCGGGCTTGATTTCGCTGATGCCAATTTCGCCAAGCGTTACCAATAAAATAACCTGGGGTAAAGGCTGGGACCGTTATAATATTTTCACCGCTAAAGATAAAAGGGTTTTTCACGCAAACTATGGTGTGTTAGGTGGTTTCTGCAGGTTTTGTAATTATAAAAAGCTTTCTGATACCAGTTCTTTACTTTCCACTGATCTTAAAATAACCACCACCAAACTCGGAGGCACTAATGCTACTGCATACAAAAAAGTAAAGCTATTTTATGGCGGTGCTCAAACCAAAACATGGTGCGAATTCTACGATGGCCCTGCTTTAAGCGGTGCCGATAGTCTTGAAGCCGGGGGCGCATTCAGGGTAAAAGAATACAATGTGGGTTTGGGTTCGTTAAGCCATCAGTTTAAATTCACAGGTAAGGACAGTCCAGATTTTTACGCCTTATCTCTTGAAAGTGATCATGGTGTTATGGTTGATAATATTGCATTGCGTGGAAGCAGCGGCACGTTCTATCATCAGGTAAATTTTGGTCAGATGAAACAGTTTTACGATTACCTGAATGTAAAGCTGATCATTCTTCAATTTGGCGGTAACGCGTTGCCTTCAATTAAAGATGCGACCATGGCGGTGAACTATGCCGGTTATTTGCGCGGACAAATAAACATTATTAAAAAGATGGCGCCTCAGGCCAGCATTATTTTTATTGGACCCGCCGACATGAGTGTTAAAGAAGGAACTGAATATGTTACCCATCCGCAGCTGGAAGCTACACGGGATGGCATTAAAAAAGTTGCCCTTGAAACAGGATGCGCGTTTTTTGACATGTATGATTGTATGGGTGGATCTAACAGCATGGCCAGTTGGGTTGATCAAAAATTGGCAGCCACCGATTACATTCATTTCAGTCCGCAAGGTGCAAGAAAAATAGCAACTTTATTTTATTCAGCGCTCATCACTGAATATAACAACTACATAAAAACCAAAAAGTAATGCGACATTATATATTAATAATTACTTTTTTAATCGGTGGCCTCATCGCTGCCCAGGAATCACCTCACCGCTACCCTTTTGTTAAATACGAATTAAATCATTTAAATTTTTCAAAAGATAGTTCAGCATTTTTAAAATTTTATCAGAAGTTAGATTCTTTTGCTCAAAACAAACGTAAACAAATAACGGTAGCTCATATTGGCGGCTCCCATGTTCAGGGCGGTACATGGAGCAATACCTTCATTGATGATTTTAACAAAGAATTTAAACCTTCGGGCGGAGGCTATTTTGTGTTTCCGTATAAGCTTGCTAAAACTAACAGTCCGCCATATGCTACATCTTTTTCGAATGGAAACTGGAAAAAATGCCGTTGTGTTGGAAAGGATTTTTGTCAGCCCTTAGGCATGTGCGGCATGAGTATTACCAGTAATGACAGCGCTAATTTCTTTGGTGTTGCTCTCACCCAGCGGGCCGTGTTTAAAAAGTTTAACAGTGTTAAAGTGTATCATAACTTCAATTCAAGTTTTGAGTTCAACATTTCAGCCAAACACAATGTTCAGTCGGTTCGGATTGATAAAAAAGAATTAGCTTATACTCAGTTTGATATTGAAAAAGCCATTGACTCTTTAAGTTTTGAAATGATAAAAAAAGACACGCTTCAAAGAGATTTTGTATTGTATGGGTTTAGCCTGGAATCAAATATGGCTAATGGTTTATATCTTGCGGCATTGGGAGCTAACGGTGCATCAAGTGGCTCGTTTTTACGCTGCGATTATTTTACCCCGCAGTTAAAATCTATTAGTCCTGACCTTGTAATAATCTCACTGGGTGTAAATGATACGCAATCAAAAGATTTTGACACCGAAGATTATATAAAACATTATGACAGTTTAATTGGTAAAATAAAAGAAATAGATCCGAATATTGCCATTTTGCTTACTACTACTACTGATAACTTCATAAGAAGAAGAACTCCTAATAAGAGAACTGAAAAATCAAAAGAAGCTATGATTCAATTAATGTATAAACACAATGTTGCTGTATGGGATCTGTATTCGGTGATGGGCGGTTTTAAATCTATTTTAAAATGGCAGAAGGCGGGTCTGGCAGGGCGTGACAGGGTTCATTTCTCACCTAAAGGTTATATTGTTTTAGGGAATATGATGTTTGATGCCCTGAACTATTCTTATCATAACAATTTAAAAAATTAACGATTATAGATTTTTTTCACAACATACTTACATACTCTCAGGATAAGCCGCTCCTGTTCACTCATTTATTTTTCTGGGCGTTTTTCGTCGTGGTATTACTGTTTTTTTCTTTGGTTTATAAAGCCAATAGATTACGAACAGGTTATCTTTTGGCTGTTAGTCTGTTTTTTTATTTTAAAACCAGCGGGGTTTTTGTTTTACTGTTATTGTTTACAATTGTAAGCGATTATAACTGGGGACGGCTTATTCATCAAACAGCAAATGAAAACAGAAAAAAGATATATTTAACAATCAGTGTCATTTTAAATTTAAGCCTTCTGTGTTATTTTAAATACTCTTATTTTTTTCACGAAAGCGCTAATCAGATATCCGGCGGGCACGATAAATTTTTTAATCACTTTTCCCATTTTTCAAACACGTTTTTTAATACAGGCTTTAGCGTTGATAAATTGCTTTTACCTGTGGGTGTTTCATTTTTTACTTTTCAATCTTTATCGTATACAATCGATTTATACCGTAATAAAATTAAACCCGTAAACTCTGTTTTTGATTACGGGTTTTTTGTTTGTTTCTTTCCTCATCTGGTGGCAGGGCCCATTGTAAAGGCGCACGACTTTGTTCATCAGATATATCAACCATACAAATTAAATAAGTTTGAATTTGGAATGGCTCTTTTCTGGATCATTAATGGTTTTGCTAAAAAAATTGTTGCCGATTATATGGCAGTAAATTACATTGACAGAATTTTTGACACACCTCATTTACCAAGCGGACTCGAAGTTGTGTTTGGAATTTTCGGTTACTCTCTTCAGATATATATGGATTTTAGCGGGTATACCGATATTGCCATTGGACTTGCATTAATACTAGGATACCGTTTAAAGACAAATTTTAATTCGCCTTACAAGGCTTTAAGCACAAGTGAGTTCTGGAAACGCTGGCACATATCTCTTTCCAGTTGGTTGCAGGAATATTTATACATTCCTTTAGGCGGTAATAAAAAAGGAAGCATAGGTTCTTACCTGGCCATACTTATTATTTGTGCTTTTTTAGTTTTACTCAGCGGAAAAATGTGGTTGCTATATTGTCTGTTAGGTTTAGCGTTTCTGTTTCTTCTGCTGGCGTTATTCATTCCTAAAGTAAAACAACAAATAAACACCAATATTAATTTAATGGTTACCATGTTGCTCGGCGGCCTTTGGCACGGTAGCAGCACCTTGTTTATTATATGGGGTGGATTAAACGGCCTGGGTCTGGTGATCCATAAATTCTGGAAAAAAATATCACCTTTTAAAGGAAATGAAAATATTATTATCAAATTTTCACTGATGCTGATCACTTTAACCTTTATAAGTTTTACCCGTATTTTCTTCAGGAGTCCCGATATGCAAACCGTAAACATGTTATTTTACAGAATGAATAATTTTTTTGGCGGAGATAAATTTTTCGAAATTATTATTGGATACAAATATGTATTTGCCTTAATGGTGGCAGGGTATATGATCCACTGGATACCGGAGCGGGTTAAAGAAAAATACCGCGGATGGTTTGCCACTCAACATTATGTAGTTATGGGTGCAATTACCGTTATTCTTATTTTTCTTTCTTACCAGTTAATGAGCGGTGAGATGCAGCCATTCATTTACTTTCAGTTTTAGGATTTTACCTGATTTTTGCGGACTATGTTACATAGCGCTCTCTTTTCCAATAGCCTTTAAAGCACTGTCGTATTCATCTTTGATTTGTGATATAATAGTCTCACATGAAAGGATTTCTGTAATTAATTCCGCGGATTTTCCCGCGCACCACAATCTGTTATAATTATTTGGCAACACCGATTGTTCCAGTTTTTTCATTCCTCTTAATTGTACAAGAGATTTAAACCATTTTTTTGTCCGCGGATTATTACTCATTGCCTTTTCGAACCACGATTGAGAATAACCCATTTTTTGCGCTTCCGGGGTGTTGATAATAGTGCAGGGAGATCCTGATAATTTTGTGGTCATAACAATATCATCCATGCCGGCTTTTAAAATGGCTTGTTTGTAATTCTCAGTAACGCTGCACTCCTTGCTTGCAATAAACCGGGTGCCGATCGATGCTCCTTGCGCCCCTAATACTTTTACAGATAATAATCCCTGGCCGCTTACTATACCTCCAGCTGCTATCACCGGCTTACTTGTAAAACTGCTTTTTAAGGCCGGAACCAATACCTGTAAAGGGTTAGGTCCCGCGTGCCCACCCGCTCCTTGTCCCACTGCTATGAAACCATCACAGTTCTCATCAAAGCACTTTTGGGCGTGGGCCATGGTTGTAACATCACAAAAGACTTTCGCGCCATAGCTGTGAGCAATTTCAATTACTTCCTTTGGATTACCCAACGAGGTAATATAAAAAGGAACTTTTTTACTGGCACAAATGTTAAGATGCTCTTTATAGTAAGGGTTAGTGGCCTGCACGATCAGATTTACACCATAATTTCCATTTAAATTTTCTTTATGATAAGCGTTAAGTTCATCCAAAATGCCTGCAAGTTCACCCTTTTTACGAAAGTTTAAGGAAGGGAATATAGACATGATTCCACCGCGCATACCGGCCTTTATCATTTCTTTGTTACTAACCAGGAACATTGGAGCCATAATTAATGGAAAGCTGATGTTTAGCATATCCTGAAGAGTTCCTTTGGTTTGCATGATCCTTAATTTAGGCTTAAACAAATATACGTCAAATTTATGCCAGCATAATAATTATAAACAATTTCTGATATAACACAACCATTTGAAAAGAGTACCGTATAAGAATTACTAAAACATCGTTTATGGAAAATTTTCGGTTATTTGATCTTCTGCATAATTTAAAAAACCTGCCCTTAAAGGATGATGCGCTTGCAGCAAAAGTTAACGGTTCATGGAGAAAATATTCAACCCTGGAATACATTGATACCGTTAATTTTCTCAGTTATGCTTTTATTAATTTAAATATTAAGCCCGGCGATAAAATCGGACTTATTTCCGCTAATTGTCCTGAATGGAACTTTATTGATTATGCTTGCCTGCAAACGGGAGCCATTAACACCCCCCTCTACCCTACCATCAGCGAACATGATCTTGCGCATATTATAACCGAGGCCGACATTCAATATTTTTTTGTTGCAACAGAGGAACAATATAAGAAAGTTAAAAATTGCTCCGTTAATTCAACCATTAAAGAAATTATATCCTTTACCCCCATCCAGGGCCTGCGTTCACTTAACGATCTTATTGAGTACGGAAAAAAAGAGCCGCAGGAACAAAAACTGGAGCAACTGAAAAACTCAATTAAACCTGAAGATTTGGCCACTCTGATCTATACATCGGGCACCACGGGCAATCCAAAAGGCGTAATGTTATCGCACCGTAATTTTATAAGTAATGTAATTGGAACCAGAAACCTTTGTCCTTTTAAACCCAATTGGCGCGCGCTAAGTTTCCTTCCCTTAAATCATGTGTATGAAAGAATGCTTTCATATTTATATACCAGCCACGGCCTTTCTGTTTATTACGCCGAAAGCCTTGAAACTATTGGCGCAAATTTGAAAGAAGTGAAGCCCCATATTTTTGTTACTGTTCCCCGTTTGCTTGAAAAAGTATATGAAAAAATTGTAAATACGGGTTCACAACTTACCGGAGTAAAAAAAACACTTTTCTTTTGGGCAGTAAATCTTGGTCTCCGTTACGAACAACATAAGGCCAATGGATGGTGGTATGAGTTTCAGCTTAATCTTGCTAATAAAATAATTTTCAGTAAATGGCGCGAAGCCCTTGGCGGTAACATTGTTGCCGTTGTATCCGGGGGTTCGGCCTTACAGCCAAGATTAATAAGGGTTTTTCATTCCGCCAGAATTAAAGTACTTGAAGGATACGGCCTTACGGAAACATCGCCCGTAATTGCGGTTAATAATTACGACGATGCTAAAATAAAAATAGGAACAGTTGGTCCTGTATTGGATAATGTAAAAATAAAAATTGCCGAAGATGGTGAAATTTATGTAAAAGGTCCAAATGTAATGATGGGGTACTATAAACAGCCCGAACTTACCAAAGAAGCGATTGATGAGGATGGCTGGTTTCATACAGGTGATATAGGCACGTTGGAAGATGGAAAATTTTTAAAGATAACAGACCGCAAAAAAGAAATGTTCAAAACATCCGGAGGAAAATACATTACGCCACAACGGATTGAAAATAAACTGAAAGAAAGCCGTTTTATTGAACAGATTATGGTTATCGGCGAAAATGAAAAATTTCCGGCCGCATTTATTGTTCCGGCATTTACATTTTTAAAACAATGGTGCGAAAAACGCAATATTCCATACACCACCAATGAAGAAATTATTAAAAATGAAAAGGTTATAAGCCGAATAGCCCGTGAAGTGGATGATGCAAACAAAGATTTTGCGCAATATGAACGTTTAAAAAAATTCGAACTTTTTCCAAGAGAATGGAATATTGATCATGGGGAAATGACACCAAAATTATCCCTGAAACGAAAAGTAATCATCAGTGCCAATAAAGCTGTTTGCGATAAAATATACCAGCATATCTAATCCCGCTAAATAATAGTATGAAAGCATAATAATTAATCGTATATTGAATTTACAAATATGCCCCGAAAAGATTCCGAAACCATAGACTCAAAACTTAAAACAGCATGGCATCTTATCAGCCGTATGTTTAACGCTGAAGCTGCTGTTCATGGCGGAAATATTTCTATGGCTCATTTTTTATTAAATATTGACAGTAATGAAGGCTCCTTCGCGTCAGACATCGCTCCAATGCTTGGCATGGAAGGCACCTCATTATCGCGAATGATAGTTTCACTTGAAGAAAAAAAATTAATACAAAGAATCCCTGATAAAAAAGATAAAAGACGGTGTAAAATTCTGCTGACCCTTAAAGGAAAAAAACATAAAGAACTTGCAAAAGCAATTGTGATAAATTTTAATCTGCAGGTTGAAAAAAAAGTGGGAAAAGAACAAATAAACACCTTCTATAAAACCATTGAAAAAATAACAGAAGTAGCCGAAGAAAGAAGTAAACTGATTAAACATTAGAAGCCGGCTATTCCAAAAGACAAATTAAACGTATGAAAAGAATAATTCAAAAAGTTGCGGTGCTTGGTTCGGGAGTAATGGGTTCACGTATTGCCTGCCATTTTGCAAACGCAGGCTGCGAAGTACTGTTGCTTGACATTATACCAAAAAGCCTTAACGAGGCTGAAACAGCTAAAGGTTTAACATTAGAAAACAAATCTGTTCGAAATAAAATAGCCGCACAAGCCCTGCAGTTCGCGCTGAAGTCTAACCCCTCCCCGATTTACAAAAAGGAATTTGCGTCACGGATTTCAATAGGAAATTTTGATGATGATATGCCCAAAATTTCGGGATATGACTGGATCATTGAAGTGGTTATTGAAAACCTTGACATCAAAAAGAAAGTATTTGAAAACATTGAAAAATACCGGAAGCCAGATACACTTATCAGCTCTAACACGTCGGGCATCCCAATACATTTAATGACGGAAGGCAGAACCGATGATTTTAAAGCACATTTTTGCGGAACGCATTTTTTTAATCCTCCCCGCTATTTAAAATTGCTTGAAATTATTCCTACGCCACAAACACAACCTGAAGTAATTGATTTTTTAATGCACTATGGCGAACAGTTTCTGGGCAAAACCACCGTGCTGTGTAAGGATACGCCTGCTTTTATAGCAAACCGTGTTGGTGTTTATAGTATCATGTCATTGCTTCACATTGTTGAAAAAATGGGACTCACTGTTGAAGAAGTTGATAAACTAACAGGTCCGGTACTTGGCCGGCCAAAGTCTGCCACCTTTCGTACCTGTGATGTTGTTGGTTTAGATACTCTTGTAATGGTGGCTAACGGCTTAAAGAAAAACTGCCCAAAGGATGAAGCCAATGAACTGTTTACTGTTCCGGCATACATCCAAAAAATGGTGGATAGTAAATGGATTGGTGACAAGGCAGGACAAGGTTTTTATAAAAAAGTAAAAAACAAAGAAGGTAAATCAGAAATTCTTGCGCTTGATTTAAAAACTCTTGAATACAAACCATCCCAAAAAGTTAAATTTCCTACTCTTGAATTAACCAGACCAATTGAAAATCTTAAAGAGCGTGTCAAAATTTTAATTTCAGGAAAAGATAAAGCCGGCGAGTTTTACCGCGAAACGTTTACTGGATTATTTCAATATGTTTCAAACCGCATACCTGAAATTTCAGATGAGTTATACAGAATAGATGATGCTCTGAAAGCCGGATTCGGATGGGATCTTGGGCCATTTGAATATTGGGATGCCATTGGCGTAAAAGAAGCGGTGAATTTGATGGAACAATCGGGCAATAAACCAGCTTCATGGGTTTACGATATGTTGGCCGGCAACAATTCATTTTATAAAATCGAAAATAGTGTCAGAAAGTTCTATGATATAACAACTAAAAGTTACAAAACCATTCCCGGAGCCGACCAATTCATTTCCCTTGAAAATATTCGTGCCTCCAAAACAATCTGGAAAAACAGCGGCGTAACAATTACAGATCTTGGAGATGGAATTATCAATGCTGAATTTCACACAAAGATGAACACCATCGGTGGAGAAATTCTGCAGGGTCTTAACAAGGCTGTTGAAATAGCTGAAAAAGATTATCGTGGTTTAGTGATCAGCAATGAAGGTGCGAATTTTTCGGCCGGTGCAAATGTTGGAATGATTTTTATGCTGGCCGCTGAACAAGATTGGGACGAATTAAATATGGCTGTAAAATTATTTCAGCAAACAACAATGCGTTTACGGTATTCTTCTATACCTGTTATAG
>JAOQAF010000196.1 GCA_025963735.1 Bacteroidota bacterium | reverse complement strand
TTATATGTTCCTTGAATAGTTCCTACAAAGTGTAATAAACCATTAGCATCAACAACTAGTCCAAAACCTTCGCCAGTATTGAATTGTGGAATGGTTACGTTTGTATTTGTTGAAGTCGGATCAATACGCTTCATAACGTTAGAATAAGTTGGAGAAGCGAAATCAATAGCAGGTACACTTGACCATGATGCTCCGCTGTTTGTAGTTTTCCAAACAATTGGCTGGTAACCTGAACTTTGCGAGTTAGTTGGTGTTGCGCGAACGCCAATTACTGCAACATAACCAATAGTTCCTGCCTCATTCCAAGCCATGAATGGGCGACCCGAAATCATTTTATAGGGATCGGCGGGAGAGGAAGAGTTCGTACGTACAATCGGGTCAAATAATAAAGAATCACCAGTCCAGTTAAATACACCAGAGTTAAAAGTTCCTTTAACAATATTCAAACCTCTGTAACCATAAGCTAGATTAGTTGTACCGTTAATATCGCTTACAATTTCACCCAAAACATGAATTTTCCCATCTGCAGAACTGTTAAATCCGTATGCTGGAAAATCCATTTTACCAATAGCTGGAGTTACCGGATTAGAAGCAATAAATTGCATTGCCCCTGGCGCTCCGCTTGCCGAAGGATTGTAATTGGCAGAACCTAATTGCTTAGATGCAAAAAAGCTTCCCTGCCATCCACTACCGCCTGTAACCGGACCCGCAACAACTCCATATGCACTATTAATATTAGTGTTTCCTGGAGGATTATAAATACCGCCTTGTGGATAACGTGCTAAATTTGTTGCGTCGCTCCAGATAGCAGTACTATCAAAAGACGTACCCCAATTAGTTGTAACATCCATCATTATAGTACCTGAATTGTTTGCAGGGCTACCTGGATATGTATTACTGGCTCTATGAACAAAAGAAACAGCGTTAATAGCTGCGTTATACTGAAGCGGCTTTTGTGCACTATAAAGAACACCATAAGAGTTGCGGGAACCCCCGATTATACCCCAGGTTCCAACTGGTGGACTTGCAGTTTTAGCGTTAGCTGCTGAATGTGTAACTGCGGGTGCAGCAGTTGTGTTGTTGTTTGTTGTAGATGCTAGTTCAGCCTTCCTTGCATTCAAATCACGTTGAGCGATTCTCTCAACAGAATTTACTTTACCGGAAGTTCTAATCTGACCATCTTGCGAGTAAACGCTTATTGCTGCCAATAATGCGGAGCTCAATAGTAGTTGTTTTTTCATGTTATTTGGTTTGTTGTTTGTTTTATGTAAGACGTTGCTAAAATATATAAAAGATAATTATCACGCAATTATTTAACAAAGGGTTTAATAAATTTGTTAACCTTATAATATCTTACAATTAACGTGTTATTATTTAAAGGATAAATACGTGGGTGTGCGTTTTACGGTTGGGTGCGATTCAATAATTTTAATAAAAAAGGAGGATTTTTATTGAACCCGGAGATTGTTCTGCTAATGTATAAAATATTTATGTCACTTCCTATCCCTATCACTTTAAAGCCGGTAACTATTTGAATTCTAACTCTTTAATTGCGCTATTTTCATGGCGATGAAACAACAGCACAATGCATTCAACATCCGGATATTCCACACATAATCCATACATATTCCATGGATGCACCAACAAAGCCCTACATCTGATAAAAAATCAATTCTTGCTTTTATATCCGAACTGGATTAAATTAACAATAATACTTTCGCGATTAACAGGGCATCCGAGCCTAGGCTTCGTTTACAGATTTTCGGACAGTCTCCATGCGGTTTTCGACCAACCGAAAATTTCATACTTCATCCTAAAACGCTAAAGTAAACCAGTCACTTCTATGTGCTTCGACAAAGACATTATGGCGAAGCACACAGACATTACGGCGAAGCACACACAAATCGCGGCGAAGGATGCCATGTTAATGCCTTTAGGCAAAGACGTTATGCCTAAACACAAAAACAATACGGCGAAGCCCACACACGTCGCGGCGAAAGACACCATGTTTGTACCTTTAGACAAAGAACACGCATCAAAGCACAGAAGATTGGCCTCAAAGCGTAAAGAGTCTTTACCTTACGACTTAAACATTACGGCGAATGAGCCACTTCTTTTACCTTACCACAAAAACATTATGTCCAGGCACAACGATATTATGGCCAAGCACTTAATATTAACCACGAAGCACATAAAGCCTTTACCTTACGTCATAAACATTATGGCGAAGCACGAAAGGATGTCAGCTTAAAAAAAAAGAATTGCAACGAAGCGTAAAACTATAAGATGGAATGGCAATGAGATTTGATGCTCAGGATGGTCATATTGAAGGAGTCATTCTAAAGAAAAGCAAAAGAAAGAAAAAGACTTTTTTGGGAGACGACTAATTAAGTTGTGATGTTGCTAATTTTTGAAAGAGTTCCGGAACTTAAAAAAAGAGCAAAAAAAAACCGCTGATACAATCAGCGGTTTTAAATATAATTGTCAAACAATTATTTTCCTTTGTTAACAGATCCTGCTAAATCAGAACCAGCTTTAAACTTTACCACTTTTTTAGCAGCAATTTTAATTTCTTTTCCTGTTTGAGGATTACGACCAGTACGTGCAGCACGCTTAGCTACTGAGAAAGAACCGAAACCTACTAAACCGATACGATCACCTTTTTTTAAGGCTTTGTGGATTGACTCGATTGTAGCGTCTAAAGCACGACCTGCGTCAGCTTTTGTTAATTTCGCTCCAGATGCAATTGCATCAATTAATTCTGCTTTGTTCATTTTGTTGTTTTTTTAAGGGTTAAACAATTAATAATTTATTACAAAACAAATGTATATCAAAAACCGTATTTGTCAAGCCCTACAGGAATAAAAATGGGTTTTTTGTTGATAAATAGCCATTTTGTTAATAAAACAACTCTAAAACAAGCCCTCAATGCGACTTTTAGACCAACCTCCTTCGGCTTTTAAGCCATATCGGCACTTCCGGCATTTATAATTTCTTATAATCTCTCTATCACGCATTCATCGCAGCATCGCATCGTGCTTTAAATTAAATCCTCTTAAAAATTCAGGTACACTCATTCTTTTTTTTCCTTCTAGCTGAAGTTCAAGAATGTTAAGTAACCCGTTAGCACATTTAACTTTAATAAAATTTTTATTGTCGGTAATAAGCGAACCGTTAGTTAGCTCACTGCCTTCAAATATTTTTTCAGTAACAAATAGTTTAACTGACAAACTCTTGTTATCCTGATGCAATTCGCTATAAGCACCCGGATAAGGCGATAGGCCTCTTATAAGGTTGTAAACTTCATCCGCCGGCTTCTCCCAATTGATCCTGCAAGTATCTTTATATATTTTGGGGGCGTGTGTTGCCTGGGTGTCATCCTGCTTAATAAAGTCAAGCGGCTTGCCCGATTCAAAACTCTTCTCTATTTCTTTAACTGTTTTTAAAATAAGTTGGGCGCCTACGTGCATGAGTGTATCATGTAATTCGCCTGCCGTTGTATTATCCTGTATGCTTACTCTTTCGTTAAAAAGAATATTTCCAGTATCAATCTGATGTTGCAATTTAAACGTAGTTACTCCGCTTTCTTTTTCTCCGTTAATTACAGCCCAGTTAATGGGAGCCGCTCCTCTGTACTTTGGTAGTAAAGATCCATGCAGGTTATATGTTCCAAGCGGAGGCATGTTCCATACTTCTTCCGGTAACATTCTAAAAGCCACTACCAATTGAAGGTCGGCGTTTAACGCTTTTAATTCAGAAATAAAATTTTCATCCTTCAGCTTCTCAGGCTGCAAAATTTTCAGACCCTTTTCAATCGCGTATTTTTTAATGGCCGAGGAATGTATTAATTGGCCGCGACCTGCTGCCCGGTCGGGCGCGGTTACTACACCTGCAATTTCATAATTGTTTTTTAATAAAATATCAAGACAAGGTACCGCAAAATCCGGTGTACCCATAAACACAATTCTCATACGCTAATGTTTGGTGCAAATGTAAAAAACTTTAAAGACCATTTAGATGAAATAAAAAAGCCATCCTTTATTTAAAGGATGGCTTTTTAAGGAAGGTATAATTTATTATTCTACTATGATTTTCTTGGTGGCTTTTTCGCCTTTAAGATCAATAGTCAAGAAGTAAATTCCTGGAGCCACAGAGTTAAGATTGAGGCTTGCTTTTTCTTTAGAAGACTTATCAGTTAAAATAACTTTTCCAAGAAGATTAGTTAAAGTAACAGAATAATTTTCAGTAGTAGTAACCTCAATGTTTAAAACATCTTTCGCCGGATTTGGATATACGTGCATGTTAGATGAAAGTATTGTGTTTTCAGCTATTCCAACACAAGTAGACGCTATGGTAATAGTATGCGTTACCGAAGTTGTTGAAGTGCCACTGCTTGCCACTAATGTTACAGTGTAAGTATTAGGGTTTGAGAAGGTAATATTAGGTGCAGTTGAAGTAGTTGTGTTAATTGAGAATGCCGAAGGAGTTGTGCTCCAAACATATGATGTTGCGCCGGTACTGGTGTTGGTTGGCGTAATAGCAACGTTAACACATCCTACAGTTGGAATTGTAAACGCCGCTGTTGGCGTGATACAGGAAATCACTGATACAGGTACATTAGATACATGCGTTGTGGTTGCGTTAGTTGCAGTTAATGTAAGCACGTAATTTCCGTTAGCAGTAAAAGTAATAACCGGGGAAGTTGCTGTTGATGAAGAGATACCCACACCAGAGCTGGCCGACCATGAGTAGGTAACGGTAGCGTTTCCAAGCGACATGTTATTAGGCATTACAGTTGCAGAGGAGCCTGATAAACAAATGCTGTTTGTTCCTAATGTGAAAATTGCAGTAGGACCATTGAATTTGTAAATCCCTCCTGTTGAAGGAGCCGATTGAAACGTAGAAGCCCAACCAGCAGTTGCGTCAGCAAAATCTACATTTAAATAAGGAATTCCTGAACTACCCCAGTCAGTCCATGTAAGACCACCGTCTTTTGAATAAGAAAGCGCAGTGCTTGTTGCTGAGTTAGCAGCACTGGCAAATACGCCTGTTCCCGGGATTCCGCAAACATCATTACGGCCAAACTTAGGATCGATATTTGTTACTTTAGTCCACGTTGCGCCTCCGTTAGAAGTAATATATTCTTCAAACACCTGAGGGGTTACCGAACCATTATATACAGCCGCTATACCATTTAATGGGGTAGAGAAAGCAATGTCGTTTACGCTAAGGCTGGCAGTTGGTGTGCCCGGAAGAACCGAAACGCTCCATGTTTGACCTGCATTTGTAGAGCGGAAAATTCTGCCTTTATTTGTGCCAAACCAAACATTATTTGTACCATATTTTTCGAAAATGTTTACTAACCCGAATTCACCGGCAGTAGGATTAGGAATGTTAGTTCCTGATACAATTGACCATGAAGTACCACCGTTGGCAGTTGTCCAGATTTCAAATTCATTACCTGTTCCCGGATTCGGATCTCCGATAACAACACCCACTGAAGGAGTTAAAAAAGTGATCACATCGGCAAACGATGCTGTATTGGTAAACATGTTAGCAGGAGTCATGTTTGTCCATGTTACTCCGCCATCAGTTGTTTGATGAATGGCACCCTGAGCCTGAGAGGCTTTCATATAAGATGAAACCCAGGCAGTATTTGCGTCAATAGCAGCTAGATTAGCTATTACATAAGTGTCTGTATCAGGATAAATTGTACCGCCCGTAAAAGTAACTCCACCATTAGTTGTTCTTGTAAAATCGCAAAAATTACCGGAAACTCCGGCTCCACTGTATCCTACGCCCCATACAACGTTTGAGTTTACTACATCAATAAATTTTGATGAAGCGCTCTGCATCGTGTAAGAAGTGTTTTGTAATGTTTGCCAGCTTGGGCTTACTACCTGCGCCATAAGGGCACTGGCCGCAAAAGCGCCGCAAATTGTTAGTAATGATTTTTTCATGTTATTTCCTTGGTTTATAAGTTTAAGAGTTAAAAATAAAGATTTTTTTTATATTCTTTAGGATTTATTTGTATCAACAATACTGGAAAATAAACTACTTTTGCCAAAATTTAAATGATCACTACAGATATAGTAATAATAGGGGCAGGACCGGTAGGTTTGTTCGCTATTTTTGAGGCGGGTTTGCTTAAAATGAGATGTCACCTGGTTGATTATTTGCCCCAGGCCGGGGGACAGTTATCCGAAATTTACCCAAAAAAACCAATTTATGATATTCCGGGTTTTCCTTCTGTGCTTGCACAGGAACTTGTAGATAATTTGCTTAAACAGGCCGAACCTTTTCATCCTTCTTTTACTTTTGGCGAACGTGTTGAAACTTTGGAAAAACGAGACGAGTGCGATTTTTTGCTTACCACAAACATGGGTACTCAAATCCATTCAAAAGTTGTTGTAATTGCCGGAGGGCTGGGCTGCTTTGAGCCAAGAAAGCCGGAAGTGGCGGGTCTCGAAAAATATGAAAACGGTAAAGGAGTTAATTATATGATTCTTGATCCGGAAAAATACCGCAACCAGAAAATGGTTATCGCGGGTGGCGGCGATAGCGCTCTTGACTGGGCCATTTATTTGAGTGAGGTTTGCAGTGAACTTACCTTAGTTCATCGCAGCGAGAGTTTCAGAGGCGCGCCCGACAGCGTGAGTAAAGTAATGAAGTTATCCGAACAGGGTAAAATTAAACTCGAGTTAAATTCAACGCTTGATGCTTTGCATGGAAACGAAAAACTTACAGGTGTTGATGTTCTTAATATAAAAACAAAAGAGAAGAACACTTTTAATGCAGATCATTTAATTCCATTATTTGGTTTAAGTCCAAAATTAGGCCCGATCGAAAAATGGGGATTAAATCTTGATAAACATGCCATAGAAGTAAATACAGAAGATTACAGTACAAATATACCGGGGGTGTATGCCATTGGAGATATCAATACCTACAAAAATAAACTTAAGTTAATTCTCTGCGGATTTCATGAAGCTTCGCTGATGAGCCACAGTGCTTATAAATACATGAATCCGGGAGTAAAATATACCATGAAATATACCACCGTACAAGGTGTTCATGAATTTTAGGGTTTACAATTATTTTAACTCAAAGGAATTTATTTCTTTTTGAAATAAAATTTCAGCGCCAAATTTTTTGTGCCAATAATAAGCCAGATATTCCTGTTCGGTTTGGCCTGGGGTAGGAATGAGGATTATTTCTTTTTTATTTAATGCGTGCAAATCCATTAAGCTGCTATAACCACTCCGGCAGATTATTTTTTTAGAGCCGGAGATTAATTCGCTTAGCTGTGATGCACCGGGTGATATAAATTGCATTATATTTTTTGGAACGGTTTGTTTTTTACCTGAACTAACAAGAGCAAATTTTAAGTGAGGATAACCCTGCGTTTTTTTTATAAGAACATTTCTTAAAATGCTTTGCTGAGGTTCGGGTCCTGAAAGTAGAATCAGATAATCAAATGCGTACGAAATCTGAAATGCTTTATTCAAGCGGCTTTGCGGCCCCAGATAGGTTACGTTTTTATGATATGAGGTGCCATGTGATAATTCACCACTTAAGTTTATTTCAGCGCTTTCAAAATCAGGAACCCATACTTCATCAAAATTTAAAATGTACTTTTTATTTAATTTTTGCGCGATTGAATTTGCAAAAGGAGTTTTTAAAAACAATTGATGTGTAATAAAAACGGAATGAATCTTTTTTGAATATAAACCAAAACGGTTATCACTTATAACGAGATCAATATTATGTGAAGAGATAATTCTTTCTAAACATGCTTTTTCTTTTTTTTTCACCAGCGAAATTCTTGGCCAATCGATTATTAATTTAAGCCATAATGGAAAAACTGATGAGTAACGGATATTATACGCGGGAACATCTATTTTTTGAAGTTCAGGAAACTCATCGTTGAATATTTTTTCAGTAGAAGAAGTAGTGCCAATAACAATGCGGTTGTTTTTTTTTAGCTGGGCGATAATTGGCACGCAGCGCGTAGCATGACCCATTCCCCAATCAATGGGAGAAATAAATATAATTTTACCTGAGATTGTAAACAATAGAAATTACTTTTTTGGTTTTGGCCCTTTCAAAACGCTTTCATATTTTTCAATCCAATCGTCGGGCGACATTTTAGTGGCAAGTTCACCAATTAGTTTGAAAGGGATCTGATCGGGTTTTTTAAAACGGATGCATGATTTACCCATGTCGAGCTTCGCTTTCGAATGCTTCGGATATTCTTCGGTAACCATTTTAATAATTTGGGATCGGAATAAATGCCCATGTGATAAACCGCGATAAAATTCTTTTGAGATGCAAAACTTATGAAACCAAGTGGCAACTTAGGGTCACAATGATAACCGTTAGGATACTTTGAATGTGGAACCACATAACCAACCATGCCATAGGTCATTGTTTCCGAAAAACCTTTGGGCAGGTTTTTTTTAATTTGTTTACGTAATTCAAGCATGGGCGCCTTTCTTTCTTCAGGCAGGCTATCAAAATATTCTTCAACTGTTTTGGCGGATGATTGCATACTATTTTTTGTTTAAAAAAAAGACCCTGAACTCAGGGCCTTTTATTGTTAAGCATCTATTTTCGCGTATTTCGCGTTTTTTTCAATAAACTCTCTCCGTGGTGGAACTTCATCGCCCATCAGCATACTGAACACGCGGTCAGCTTCTGCGGCGCTATCAATATTCACCTGACGCAAAGTGCGTTTGCTTGGATCAAGAGTAGTTTCCCAAAGTTGCTCGGCATTCATCTCACCCAAACCTTTATAACGCTGAACGTTTACTGTATCTGCTTTTTCACCGCCTATTTCTTTAATGGCAAGCGCGCGGTCCTCTTCGTTCCAGCAATACCTCGACTCTTTTCCTTTTTTTACAAGATAAAGCGGAGGAGAAGCGATGTACACGTGGCCCTTCTCTACAAGCTCTTTCATGTGACGGAAAAAGAAAGTTAAAATTAAAGTAGTAATGTGAGAACCATCCACATCGGCATCACACATTATCACAATTTTATGATAACGTAATTTGTCAAGATTCAGAGCGCGCTCATCTTCTTTGGTTCCGCGGAATACGCCAAGAGCAGTAAAAATATTTTTTATCTCTTCGTTTTCATAAATTCTGTATTCCAAAGCTTTTTCAACATTCAGAATTTTTCCCCTTAATGGTAAAATAGCCTGGAATTCGCGGTTACGGCCTTGTTTGGCTGTTCCACCAGCAGAATCACCCTCTACTAAAAACAATTCACATGCTAAAGGGTCTCCGCTTGCGCAATCCGCTAGTTTTCCTGGCAGACCTGAACCGTTCATCACGCTCTTGCGCTGAACCATTTCGCGCGCTTTACGGGCAGCGTGACGGGCCGTAGCGGCTAAAATAACTTTGTCAACAATGGTGCGGGCCTGTTTAGGATGTTCCTCCAGGTAATTCTGAAGCGCTTCGCTAATTGCCTGATCCACGGCGCCAATTGCTTCGTTATTACCTAACTTGCCTTTTGTTTGTCCTTCAAACTGTGGCTCCTGAACCTTTACAGAAATAACTGCAGTTAAACCTTCACGAAAATCATCTCCGTTAATTTCAAATTTTACTTTTTGAAGAAGACCGTTTTTATCTGCATAACTTTTTAAAGTACGGGTTAAACCTCTTCTGAAACCAGCAAGGTGAGTTCCGCCTTCGTGTGTATTAATGTTGTTTACATAACTCTGAATGTTCTCACTGTAAGAGTTGTTATACATCATGGCAACTTCAACCGGAATGGCGCCTTTATCATTTTCAATATAAATAGGCTCTTCAATTAATTTTTCTTTCGCATCGTCAAGATATAAAACAAATTCACGTAAGCCGCCTTCGCTGTAAAACGTTTCGGTTAAAGGAGCATTGTTTTCATCTAACTGACGTTCATCTACAAGAGTAATAGTAATCCCTTTATTTAAAAAAGAAAGTTCGCGGATACGATTGGCAAGAGTAGTGTGATTATATTCATGTACCGTAAAAATACTGGCATCAGGTGTAAATGTAACAATGGTTCCGCGGTCGGTGGTAGTGCCTGTTTCTTTTGCAGGATACATTGGCTTTCCAATATTAAATTCCTGTGTTGTTATTTTTCCGTCGCGGTGAACTTCCGCTTTTAGATGCGTGGATAATGCGTTCACACAACTTACACCTACTCCGTGTAAACCTCCGGAAACTTTATAAGTGTCTTTATCAAATTTTCCACCGGCGTGTAAAACGGTCATAACCACCTCTAAGGCACTTACACCTAATTTCGGATGAATGGCTGTAGGAATACCACGTCCGTCATCTTTTACCCTAATGGAATTTCCTTCTAAAATAGAAACAGTTATGTGTTTACAGTGACCTGCAAGCGCTTCGTCAATTGAATTATCGATTACTTCGTAAACTAAATGATGAAGACCTTTAAAGCCGGTATCGCCAATGTACATCGAAGGGCGTTTTCTTACCGCTTCCAAACCTTCTAAAACCTGAATATTATCGGCTCCGTAATTCTCTTTTTCTGCTGAAATCTCTGACATAATCGTTCTTATCTTTGTTTTTATAATATCCTTTAAATATACTGATTTATTAAGGATTTGAGCTTAAAAAGTTAGGTTGATTTTACTAACAATATGTTAAAAGATCCATGTTAAAAAATAGGTTTATTTTTACATTCAATTAAGCAAATGATCTGGCATATTATAAGATATCTTACCACCTTCATAATGCCCGTTTTTTATAAACGGATACAAGGCAGAGGTATTGAAATAATTCAAAAAAAAGGACCT
>JAOQAF010000189.1 GCA_025963735.1 Bacteroidota bacterium | reverse complement strand
AAAAATCATAATTTTTTTTTCAGAATTAAATAAAAAAAGGGCCGCTTTTTCTGCGACCCTTTTCTTTGTTTGAAATTTATTTTATTGTTTAAAGATGATCTTCATCTCCACCCTTCTGTTTTTCTGACGACCTTTCTCATCTTTATTATCAGCGATTGGCTGAGTTTGACCATGCCATTCTGTTATAATATTATCTGCAGGCACACCTTTTTTAACTAAATATGCTTTTACGGCTTTTGAGCGTTTTTCGCTCAAGAGCATGTTTTTATCAGCATCTCCCTGGTTATCGGTATGTCCGCTTAACATTAATTTCCAATCACCTTTATGTAACTTCAATAAAGCGGCTAACGCATTTAATGAAGGGTACGACTTTGGTTTAATGATATCCTTCGCAGTAGCAAATTCAAGGCTTTGGAATGCACGTTCAATAATTTTTTGCTCAGCCGCTTTTACAGGTGGCGGAGGCGGGCAACCTTTGTGCTCAATAACTCCCGCAACGGTAGGACATGCATCATCCTTATCCACAATTCCATCATTATCTGTGTCCGGCCAAGGACAACCTTTGTTTTCTTTTGGACCAGCCACATCAGGGCATCCATCTTCTTTATCCAAAGTACCATCGCCATCCTTATCAGGGCAGCCTTTGTATTCTTTCGGACCAAATACTTCAGGACAAGCATCATATTTATCAGGAGTGCCATCACCGTCTTTATCCGGACAACCCATAAACTCAGCAATACCCGCTTCGTCAGGACACTCATCTTCGCTGTCAATAATTTTATCGCCATCCTTATCAGGGCATCCTTTAAATTCAAGCGTACCTTTAACATCCGGGCATTTATCTTCCGCATCGGTAATTCCATCACCATCCTTATCAGGGCAACCCTGAAGTTCTTTAATGCCGGCAACATCCGGACATTTATCATCTACGTCTTTAATATGATCGCCGTCACGATCCGGGCAACCCATAAATTCCCAGGTTCCTGCTACATCCTTACACTGATCTTTTGCATCGCTCACCTGATCTTTATCTCTATCATGAGGTCTTCCGTAAGGAATAGGAAGTTTAAGAAGGAAATACAAATTAGCGCCATAAATATCACCGGTAAGTAAACCGGAAAGATCATTCGTTCCAACAATAAAGGGTCCCGCTCTAAGCATGGTTCCCATCAGTACATTGTCTCCGCGTTTTGCAGCTAATGTATTATAGGTAAATGGTATTGTAACTCCAAACCATTTATGATCGAATCGAGGAGCAAGACTGATTACAGTGAAGTCATGAACTTTTGACTGACGACTTTGTAAAAGATTGGAAACATTACCCATTAAATTGATGTAAAAAGGTTTCCAGATATGATAATCTATTTGAGCATTTATGGCTGTAGGTAAAGCCATCTTAAAAGTTTTATCACTGCTGTTATTACCGAATACGGCTGTCATTGTTGAATCGAAACCATTTACGCTGTTAAACTGTAATTTGCTAACATTCCATTTATTGATGTTGGCTGTAAAGTCATTTGATAATGCACCTTTTTTATAGCGAATACCACCGATATCCAGAACGGCCAAACTCGCTTTAAGTTTATATTTATTCTGATCTTTTCTTAATAAACCTTTTTCGCCATCCATGTCGTACTTGTAATTCTTATAATCAGGGCGCCATTCATATACTCCGCCTAAATCAAATCCAACACCCGGAAAGGATTGGAATTTATATACCTTGGAAGGATCGTTAAAATTATTGAAATCAAAATTGCTGCTGTGGCCATACGCCACGTTCGACTGAAAAAAGTTAAATACATTGGTAGTATCGAGTGAATAATTGAGATTATCAACATACACGTAGGCGGCAGATAAACCTTGTAATAACTTTACAGTTGCGCCTGCTTTAAAAAAGTTGGGTCCGTCGTCTTTAAGAACGCGGGCATAAGTAAAACCATATTCGGCCCAGGCCATTTGCTGAATGCTTAATTTTTTATTGTTGAGCTGTGTAACCCATAAACTCGGATATTGAAATTCTTCATAAGCAAGCTTGGCTAGTTGCGGTGAGATCCCATCAACATTCACATAATTTCTCACGCTCCAGGTAAAAGCAATAGAATTTTTTGCATCAAGGTTTACCATAAATGATGGTAACACTATACGGGCTGAAGAATAAATACTTTTGGTTTGGTTATTTTCAACGGTAGTAAAATTATTTTTCCAATAGGAGGCCGAACCTTTACGTGTAGAATCCCAGGAACCGCCGGTATAACTGGCCGGTTTAAACGCGCCGAATAAACCCGGTTGCAGGGCGCTGCGTTTTACACCCGCGTAATTATTATCAACGTTTAAATTAACGCCGGCAAGCGCAACATCTATTTTTGCCCTGTTATCGGCAATGTTGGCAGGGTTTGAATAAACCCCCATAACACCTGAGTAATTACTGGTTTGAAGCCCCATAAAGTCCTGTGCGGTCATTACTGCAGAGGTACCGATTAAAAATAAAGTAAATAATTTTTTCATAACCTTTGTTCCGTTAAAAAATTTATTAATTATTAGTCTTTCCCGTGCTGATAGTTCAAGAAGGGGTATGATTTTGTGGCCAAATATAGTAAAATATCAATTGATTTTGCCCTATAAAGTATACGCAAACTTATTTTATATATAATACCTTCAAATTAGTACCTTTGCTAACTTTTTTAATATGCTCGATAAGTTAGAAGAAATAATAAGACGTTATGAAGACGTAGAAGCAAAGTTAGCTGACCCTAAGGTAATTGGCGACATGAAACTTTTTAAGAACCTGAACATTGAATACAGAGAACTTGGTGATGTAGTAGCTGCCATTCAGGAATACAAAAAAGCTTTATCTAATATTGAAAGTGCCAAGCAGATTCTTGCCACTGAAAAAGACAAGGATTTTCTTGAAATGGCTAAGGCCGAACTGGAAGAAAACCGCGCCATAGAAAATAAACTTACTGAAGAAATCCGTTTAATGCTTATTCCCAAAGATCCGGAAGATGCTAAAAACTGCGTGATGGAACTCCGTGCCGGTACCGGTGGAGATGAGGCCAGTATTTTTGCGGGAAATCTTTTTGAAATGTACAGCAGGTATTGCGAAAAAAAAGGGTTTAAGCTGGAGATGGTGGATTCGAGCCCGGGAACAATGGGTGGTTTTAAAGAGGTTGTTTTTAACGTGATAGGTAATGGCGCTTACGGCATCCTTAAATTTGAAAGTGGTGTTCACCGTGTGCAAAGAGTACCCGCTACCGAAACACAGGGTCGCGTTCATACAAGCGCAGCCACCGTTGTGGTTTTACCGGAGGCAGAAGAATTTGATGTAGACATTAAAGATTCTGATATTGAAATGGCCACTGCACGAAGCGGCGGTGCGGGCGGGCAAAATGTAAACAAAGTTGAAAGTAAGGTTATTCTCACCCATAAACCAACAGGATTAGTGGTTACCTGTCAAACCGAACGGAACCAATTAGGAAACCGTGAAAAGGCGATGCAAATGTTGCGTTCAAAAATTTACGATATTGAATATCAAAAAAGGCTTGAAGAAGTTACAAAACGCAGAAAAACCATGGTAACAACGGGCGATAGAAGCGCCAAGATACGGACATACAATTATCCGCAAAACCGGATCACAGATCACCGCATCAATGAAACATTATATGACCTTGATAATTTTGTGAACGGTGATATTCAGGAAATGATAGATAAACTTCAGTTTGCAGAGAATGCCGAACGCTTAAAAGAAGGCGGCCTTTAACTAAGAAAGATTTTAAAAATTTATTTTATGATATAATGGCGAAACTTGAAGAAACAAGAAATAGTAAAAAGTAAAAATAAAAGTATGACCCCTCACGGAGAAGATATGATACGCAGCGCTTTCGCGCAAAAAGACTGGAACGACATTAAAGCCCAAAACAGCTGGCAGATTTTTAAGATCATGAGCGAATTTGTGGAGGGTTTTGAAAAGATGAGCCGAATTGGTCCGTGTGTTTCCATTTTTGGAAGTGCCCGTACCAAACCTGAAAATAAATACTACAAACTGGCTGAAGAAATTGCCTATAGATTGGTGAAAGAAGGATATGGTATTATAACCGGGGGTGGTCCGGGTATTATGGAAGCTGCAAATAAAGGAGCGCAAAAAGGCTCGGGAAAATCGGTGGGCCTAAACATTGAGTTGCCTTTTGAACAAAAGCATAACGATTTTATAGATGCTGACAAGTGTATTAATTTTGATTACTTTTTTGTTCGTAAAACCATATTTTTAAAATATTCACAGGGTTTTATAGGCATGCCTGGCGGTTTTGGCACCATTGATGAATTATTTGAATCGTTAACCCTGGTTCAAACCCACAAAATAGCTCAGTTTCCGGTGGTGTTGGTAGGAAGTGAATACTGGAAAGGCATGATGGAATGGATAAAAACAATTATGTTAGAAGGTGAGTCAAACATAAATCCGTCAGACCTTGAGTTATTTAAAATTGTTGATACTGCTGAAGAAGCGGTAAAGCATATTGTTGATTTCTACAGTAAATACATGCTTAAACCTAACTTTTAAT
>JAOQAF010000182.1 GCA_025963735.1 Bacteroidota bacterium | reverse complement strand
CTTAAAGGAAATGAAAAGTATCAAAACATTCCAAAATCCATCACCAATGTTTTTCTTTCATCAAAAAGCAGCATTGATTCACGTTTTATAAAAGATTTCATTGCCAACTCACTTACCAACGAAAATTCGAGCATCAAACTTGAACAGGTAGAACGCCAGTTAAGACAGTTCAATGAAAAATATACCGACATTGAAACCTATGTAAAAAAAGAAACCGGTCAGTTAATTGAACTGATAGATAAAAAATACGACCAGGTTCATATGCTTAAAGGAGCACAAATGGAAATGGCCGATAAACTGGGAAGCAGCTTGCGTTTTGCTGAGTCACAGAACGAAGCAATTCGTGAGGCCGCCAAGAAAAAGGAAGAGGAGCTGGAAATTCTTACTAATGAACACGAACAACAAAAAGAACATATTGAAGGCAAACAAAATGATGTACGCGAAGAAATAGGATATTATGACCGTACCATTCGCGAAGCCAATAAAAAATTAAAAGAATACAAAGAAAAAAACATTGATGAAGCCGTAGAAAAAAATGCTGAACGCGAAAAACTTCAGGTAGAACTCAATATTGCCCGTCGCGAATACGAAAGCTTAACAAGCAATGTAGCGAGCATTGAATTAAAATATTCTTCTCTGATCGAGCAGTTAAGGAATGATAAATCCGCTTATATTAATAAAATAAATTCTAAAACAGGAGAAATTTTCAATCATTACAATGAATTACAACTTCTTCAAAAGAATGAATATAATAAACGTGATGCCGAATTAAAACAAAAACGGGAAGAAGCTGTTAGCGAGCTAAATTCAGAAGTAACAGCCAAACAAATTGAATTTAATCAGCTAAAGAGCGATGAAAAAGTAATTCGTAACACACGGTTTTACGAAGCGGAAATTAAAGCTCTTGAAAATGAACTGGCGGACCTTCGCGCTATCAGTTATAAAAATAAAAGTGAACGCGCCATTAAGCAAAACATGGTGCAAACCATACAGCGTGAATGGGAATCACTTGAAACCCGTTTAAAATCTTCATTAACTAACCGCGTAAACCAAACCAATATTGAGATCATTAAATTAAAAAATGAGATCAAAGAAATTGAACTTAAACTGAATGTACAGCACGATGCCTTTTACGGATTTTTGGAAAAAAATGTAAAGGACTGGCAAAATTCCATTGGTAAAGTTGTTAATGAAAAGTTATTGTTCAGAACAGACATTACACCTGAATTAAAAGAAGCCACCGCCAACACACTTTATGGTATTAGCTTAAATCTTGAAAAGGTTGAAGTGGTTTCAAAAACACTTGAAGAATATCAGTTTGAAAAAAATGAACGCACTGCTCAGATCCGTGATCTGGAAGAAGCTCTTAATCAGTTCCAGACTTCAAACAATGAAGAAAAAATGCTTGCAGCCGACAAGTTCGGAAAGCAATTAGGCGAGCTTAAGGAAGATTTGAAAGTACTAACCTACTCTCTTGAACTTGCCGATAAACGCGAGCAAAAATTAGGCGTTGAACTGGAAGACTGGAAAAGTAAAGCAGGAACAGAGGTTGAAGACTCGTTAACAGGTAACCGTCAGCGTTTAAATATTATTGAAGAGGAACTTTCTATTTTAAACAAAAAGAAAAACAATCTTCTTAATGATTTTAACACGCAGTTTGACAGATTAAAAACTTATAACGATGAGCGCCTTGCCGAATTAAAAGAACGTCAGGAAACTGAAATCAGTGAGCTTGAAGTTGAGAAGAAAAATCAGGTGAAAGAGTTTGAAAGCAAAGAGGAGGAACTTTCAAAAGAAAAGGAATCAAACTTTAAAGATAAAGGCGTTGATGCCAAACTTTTGAAGAACGTTGAAGGAAGAATGAAAGAAATTCAATCGGCGTTAAAGGACATTGAACAATACGCGCAGATAGTAAGTGATTACTTAAAAGACAAACGTGAAAAATTTGATAAACTTCCTGATCTCATTCAAAAGAAAGAAGAGTTTGTAAAAAGCAATGCCGACTTTGGAAACCAACTGGAAGAAGCTACCCGCAAGTTTAATCTTAAACGAATGGAGTTGAATAAACAAAAACGCGCCTTTGATGAAGAGTTAATTGAATTTAACAACGGTGTTAATTTTTTCAGTAACAATTTCCGTGAAACCCCTGTGTATAATAAATACGCCGATATCATTGAACGTGCCGAACCAAAACGCACCAATTATAACATCATGGATTTGTGTACACAATTATTAAAGAACGATTCACATTTTAATGAAGAGTACGGAGCATTTCAACGTTACGTAAATGAATTTGCAGGCAAGTTCAGGATTGATAATCACTTTAACTTTGTTATTCGTAACGACGCCACGCAAGGTGAATACGAACGTTTCGCGCAAAACCTGCGTTCGTTCATAAACGAAAATAAAATTGAAATGTCAATTGCTGAAACCGCCACTCAAATTGGTTTGGTAACGGACAGTATTGCAACCAAAGTAAAAGAACTGAGCGGACAGAAAGAAAAAATCCAGCATATTATTACATTGATAGCGGAAGATTTTAAGAAAGCTGAATTTGAGGAAAGCAAATTGATTGAATTCATTAAAATAAAAATTGAGGAATCTGATAACAAGGTTTATAAACTTTTAAAACGCATTGAAGAATTCCGCGAGGAACATGGCCTTGTGTACAATGAAGGTTTATTTAATACCGATTTTGCAACCGGACAAAATCGTGAGATCAGCGGCCGCGCCGTTAAACTTCTTGAACAATTACGTTCGGCCATTAAAGAACAGGAGCAGGAAGAAATACGTTTGCAGGATCTCTTTGAATTGAAATTCAACATTAAAGAAGGTATGAACGAAACCGGCTGGACACATAAAATTGACAGTATCGGTAGTACCGGAACTGATATTTTAGTGAAAGCCATTATTTATATTACCCTTTTACATGTATTTATAAAAGAATCGAGTCACCGTAGCAGCAGCGATTTTAAAGTACATTGTATCATTGATGAAGTTGGACAGATCTCGGCGCATTATTTACGAGAACTGCTTAAGTTTGCCAAGAACAGAAATATTATGATGATTAATGGATTGCCGAACAAATCAGGTTTGGAGAGCCATTATAAATACACGTATCAGTTCAGAAAAGAGGAAACAGGCAACGTGAGAGTTTTCCCAAGTATTGTTACAGAGGTAGAAGCGTAAATATAAAAAGATTAAAAGCATTTAGTATCTCGAAGAGAAGCTCCCGGTTTTCCTTCGCGTTTAATAATCTTGTTTTTAATTCTTAATTTTTTACCTTGTCACCACTTTGAAAAGTTATCAAATTATTGAATCAAGTAAGGACCGCATCTCCACCCTCGAAATGTGGGATAACGGTATTTTGTATATTCTGCTTGAAGATAACGTAACTATAGAGTTGAAGGACAGTGAGCGTCAGCTGGAATTTTTAAAATCGAAATTTGATGGTACAAATAAAATGCGTGTACTGGTTGAAAGCGGTAGATATACAGAGATCTCAAAGGAAGCAAGGGAATTTTCTTCACAGCCCGGCGTAAATTCTATGACCCTTGCAACGGCAGTAATAGTAAAGTCGCTGGCGCATCGCATCATAATTAATTTCATAATTAATTTCACGCGCCAGCAAGCTATGAAAATGCGAATGTTTGACAACAAAGAAAAAGCGATTGACTGGTTGTTAAACTTAAAACAGGAAACTATTTCCTCTTAAATACGGCCCACTGATCTTCAAAATTATTCCTGCCTAATTTTTCAAAGGAATTTACCCAGGTTATAAATAACTGTTTAAATTCTTCCAGATCAGTTCGCAAAACTTTTACGTAACGCTTATCTGTTAAAGTAAAACTAATTAAACCTGCTGTAGATGAAAGTAAATACTCTGCGTGGTATCTGATGATAGAAGCGTTTTGCATACAAATGAGCCAGTTATCGCTGCCATAAGCTCCTGCAATTTTCGGAGGGATAACCATAGCAGATTCTCGTAAAATACCTGAATAAATCTCTTTGTCTTTTTCGCTCATGGATGAAGAAAGGGCATCTACCGTTTCAAGTATTTCCATTGCCTTAACATACAAGGGAAATTTTTTAAGTCTCTCATGATTGGTTTCAAAATCTGTATCATCGTCATTTGAAAAATTATAATCGTCTTCATTTAAATTCATAGGGGACTTTTTAAAAGGAAATCGAAATCTTAAAGGTTTCAGGCCACATTTTTCCGGTAATATAAATTAATTTTGTAGCGGGGTCAAAGGCAATACCATTCATTTCCAAAGCATTTTTATATTTACTTTTTGCTTTGGCAGCTAATGCTGTTAGGTCAAGAATACCTGTAATGTTACCATTTGCAGGGTCAATTTTTATTATTGTGTTTGAGCGCCATACATTCGCATAAATGAATCCGTTAATATATTCTAATTCGTTTAACTGATCAGCAAGATCGTAGTCAATTGTATTAACCGTTAATGATTTTATAAAATTCTGGTTAACTGCGTCAAGATAAGTGAGCTCACTGCTGCCATCACTCATAATTAAATTTGTTCCGTCGGTGGTAAGTCCCCATCCTTCTTTATTTTTAAAACTAAACTGACCTTTACTATTAAAAGTGTTAACGTCGTAAATAAAGCCTAACTGGTTCTGGTAGGTAAGCTGATAAAGATTATTGTTGAGAATAGCAATGCCTTCTCCAAAGTATTTGTTCCGGTCAAGCTCACCTTTAACATTAATTTTTCCTGTAGTTAAATTTACCGTGCCAAATATGGAGCGCGTTTGTTTGAGATATTCAGGTGCGCCCGAACTTTCAAATAATTGTCCCTTATATATTAAAAGACCTTCTGTAAATGAAGTAGTATCATGAGGGAATTGCTCAACCAGAGAATAATTAATAACAGCAGCAGGCTTTTTTTTTACCGCAATTAACTCTGCGGGCTTATCAGGCAATACATTATGATTATTACAGGCTACTAAGAAAAACAGAACAACAAAGCCCGATAAAGTTTTTTTCATAAAATCGTGTTTAATTTCTGTTGAATCAGACAATAATATTCTTCATCATAACAGACAAATATAACGGTTTTGGGTTGTGTATTTTTTAAAAGAAAATCAATTACTGTTGTAACAGCAATTTCCGCGGCTTTATCTTTCGGAAAACCATACGCGCCTGTGCTGATGCCCGGAAAAGCAATGGAAGTGCAATTACTTTCGGCTGCCAATTTTAAAGAGGATTTATAACAAGAGCTTAATTTTTTTTCTTCGTCGTTTGTACCGCCACTCCAAACAGGTCCAACGGTGTGTATTACAAATTCAGCCGGCAGATTGCCAGCCGTGGTAATTACCGCTTCACCCGTTCTGCATCCACCCTGGGCCAGAATAATTTTACGGCAATTGGCTAAAATTTCGGGGCCACCTGCGCGATGAATTGCACCGTCAACTCCCCCGCCTCCTAACAAGGAGGTGTTGGCAGCGTTCACAATAGCATCAGCCTGTATCTGAGTTATATCCCCTTTTATGAGTTGTATTCGGGTTTTAAGCGGCATGCAACAAATTTACTATATAATTGTTGTAGTTTGAAGGAAATTGCATGTTAAGAGTGAAGCCAATATCTTCACTGCGCGACACGTCCTTATAGTTACACACCAGCCTTTTTATCTTTATTATTTAAAATCCGTTCAATGTAATTTTCCGTTGGACGGAACGATGCTTGAATGCACAGGTCATATTTAATGGTACGATACGAAGCGGTTAGCAATACTCACACATATTTA
>JAOQAF010000179.1 GCA_025963735.1 Bacteroidota bacterium | reverse complement strand
GTATAGAACATTGCCCTTATATTACCTGGTACTTCTTTTAAAAATTTTAATTTTCGGAAACCCTTATGGTTATAAAATAATAGTTTACTTTTTATTTCTTCAGGCCAACTTTATTGGCATCGACTTTTTTTCTGTTTCGTGGAGTCTTGTTGTAGAAGAATGGTTTTACATTTTCTTACCCTTAGCCGCCTTTATGTTTTTTTCAAAAGGCATTCAGCCCAGGAAATTTATTGTTTTTCTTCTGGCGATTATTGCCTTTTTTTTCTTAGCAAGATTCTTCTGGAATTATTACCACAAAGGTGTTATCATATACCAATTTGATTGTTTACTTCTTGGCGTTTTAATAGCCTTGATGAAAATTTATTACCGCACTCTTTATCTAAGATTAAATTCTATTCTTCTATTTTTATCAGGCTTAGCAGGTATTATTTTTTTAACCTTTTTACTCGGAGACATGCATATAATAACTGTGTATGATACTTTTTTCAGAGTTACCTGGTATTTTATGATCAGCATTTGTATTGCGATAATAATACCATTTATAGAACAATCCGCTTTCTTGAATATATCCCTAAAAAAAATAAAGCCTTTGTATTTTTTCTTTAGCTGGACCAGTATACTTACTTATTCTATCTACCTTTTACACGCTGATGTGTATAGGCTTCATTTAAATGTTCCTGAATACGTAAATGTTTTTTTGCAAGTAATACTCCTATATGGCTTGTCCTTTATAGTTTATGCATTTTATGAGCATCCAATGATGAGTTTGAGAGAGCAGCTTTCTTTCGGACAATATTGGAGGACAATAAAAAAATTCTCTTTCAGGTTATAATCAATAAACCGCAGGCTGCCTCGGCCTTATTTCTAAACTAATGCATTCTCATTGTTGATTTTTTACTATCAACAAATCCCTAACGTTCTTCTGGTCCCGAATTCACCAAGGCAAATTTTGCCTTAATTTTAATAAATCTTTTTTCAAAGAACTCATAAGACATTGACGAAATAAGAATAGTGGTTATAAGAATTATACTATATAAAAACATATTTAAAACAACTTCATTCATTCCGGATACATAGCTTTTAGTTAATGATAAAACAATGGGGATGATGATAAAGTGATACATGTAAATTCCATATGAAATTTTACCAAGATACGAGAAAAGCGGATTCTCCAGTTTAAACCATACTTTAGTGTTAGTGCCTACATTTATGATTATTATTAAAAAAATTAAAGAATAAACAAGGTGAACACCGTCTTGAATTTTTTCAGGCGTAAAATATACTAACACCGGAATTAACAAAATTGAACATGTTAAAACAATCCTGTTATAAATGAAAACCAAAATCTTTTTATTTTGAACAAACAGCCAATAAGCCCCCAATCCTCCTATTGCCATGCATTCGAATTTAGACATGGCAACAAATAATTTTAAAACCTTATACCAATCTTCGGACCTATACCAGTAACCGATAATTAAAACGAGACATTTAATGATTAGTATAACCGCGATGAATTTTACAAGAGATCTCGCAATGTTTTTAGATTTGGATATTAGCCATGGCCAGAAAATATAAAACTGTTCTTCCACCCCTATTGACCAAAGTTGTCCGATATGCGGTACAGCGGAAAATAACGAAAGCGCCAGATTGGGTAAAATGAACAGGTACAATATTAAGGATGGATAATAATTTTGAACGAAGCTTGCTTGCAAATAATTAATATTAATGGAAGGGAAATGGGGTAAAACAAAAAATCCCAAACAAAAAATCAGATAATACAAAGGCCAGATACGGAGGATCCGTCTTATATAAAAAGCTTTAATATTAATTTTGCCAAATTTTTCTTTTTCTTTTAAAAGCAAAAAAGTGATAAGGAAGCCGCTTAACACAAAGAAAAAATACACACCTAATCCTCCAAGATTAAAAATAAGGGGTTCTTTCCAGTAATGCTTAAACCCAAATGATCCCTTTAACAATTCAACGTGTGTTATCACAACCGAAAGAGCAGCCAAAAATCTTAACCCATTGATGCCTTTAAAAAATATTTTTTCATTATTCATGCAGATTCGGGTGGCAAAGAAAGATGTAAGACCTGGCGTAAAAATAGAAAAATCTTATTGATAAAATTCTTAATTTTAAATGTTAGTATTCAATTACCTTATTTTACCAGAACTCTCTTAAATGAAAATAGCACTGCCTGCAGAAGAAGATAAGCAACGGAATATGCTTATTGTATTTTTCATTTACGTATCGGTATTTATTAATTCCATTGTTTTCTTTAAAGAGCCATTTGAATTTTATCTCGGATATCTTATTTACATTGCCCTGTTACCCGTTTTTATCAGTCGTTATGGTTTAAATCGTAACTTGTTTTTCATTTTTTTAATTTTGCTTTTATCGGGTGTCTTTAATACACTGGTTGGTAATGACACTTTTGCCCAGTTTTTCAAAGTGTTCACCGGATTAACCCTTTCTTATTTTTTTTACTATTATGTGGTACTTGAATTTGATTATGATGTGGAGCAGCTTTTTAAATGGTACTTAAAAGGTTGTTATATTGTTGCATTAATAGGTGTTTTTCAGTTCCTTTCCTATCAGGTAGGCTTTAAACCCGGATACGATTTCCGCTGGATTTTTAATAAATGGGGAACTATCATGGGCGGTAACTTTGGCATTCGTATTAATTCGGTATTTGCTGAACCTACCCACCTTGCGGCTGTATTATCCGCGGCATTCTTTGTTGCGCTTTATAATATTTTCAGAAAAGTACCCTATTTTTTTACCAAATTTCAAAGCCTTGTTATTATTGTTATCTACATATTATCTTTTTCCGGACTAGGACAAGCCGGAGTATTTTTAACCTTTTTGTTTCTGGCGGTTAGCTTTGGTTTGGTACGGTATATATTCCTGTTAGTTCCGCTCAGTATTTTATTATTTAACTTTTTATATAATAATGTAAAGGACTTTCGCGAACGCTATCAAAGTTTGATTGATCTTTTTACAACAGGAAAATTTGTTTTAGGAAAAACCCATGGCTCTTCTTTTATCCTTTATAATAACTATACCATTGCCCTCGAAAATTTTAAAAGTAATTTTATATTCGGAACAGGCCTTGGATCGCACTCTATCGCTTTTGAAAAGTTTTCTTTAGCGCGGGATTTTAAGGTTTACGGATTCAATCTTAATTCCGCTGATGCCAACTCCATGTTATTACGTTTAATTTCAGAAACCGGACTTTTTGGAGTAAGCATTTTCTTATTTCTTATGTTTAAGTGTTATGTGAAACGAGATGAAAATAACGAAAGCTTCCACTGGTTAATTAGTAACTCCATTCTGATTATGATTCTTTTAAACCTTTTCCGTCAAGGACATTATTTCTTAAACGGGTTTCCCTTTTTTCTTATTCTTTATTATTTCAACTGGGTGGCTTATACTGAATTTAAAGAAAAATCTCTGATTGGTGCTGAAGAAATACCCGAAAAAAACCTTTAATTAGCAAAAAATAAACTTTAGCACTAAAAAAAACATTTTTTTGCAGATCATAAGCGCTTTCACAAAAGATTCAAACTGCAATATACTTTAACTTCAACCTTGTTAAGAGTTATCCTTCATTCCCAGATCTCTCCGGCGTTTTACTTTCCGTTCTTTCATGTTAAACATTTCAATGGCTAAAGCAAATGCCATTGCTACATAAGCATAATTTTTATTTAATTCCAAATGTTCAGATTCAGGAACACTAAAGTTATAGGCATCTAATACTGCGTCAATAACCAATACCGCTCCAATAGCTATTAAAAACACAAGAGCAATCATCTTAATTCCCTGATTTTTATTTATGAAGTCGGCAACATAACCGCTAAACAGCATCATTAACACCATGCTTATAACAACCCCCCCGATCATGATTAATACCACGCCGCTTACCCCCACTGCGGCTAATATACTATCGAAGCTAAAAACAAAATCAATTATAACAATTTGCATTATAATTGCTTTAAAAGTGCTTTTGCCCCTGGTTGTTTTTTCAATTTCGTCTTCGTCAGTATAAATTTTCTCCTGAATTTCCTGCCATGTTTTAACTATCAAAAATATTCCTCCGCCAAATAAAATCAAGGCTTTACCGCTAACCCCAAAATCTCCCAAATAAAACAAAGCTGCCTTTAAACTGGCTATCCACCCTACAAAAAAAAGTAATACCGATCTAACAATTAAAGCCAGCAGCAAACCCAACGTACGCGCCCTTTTTTGTTGAAGAACCGGAAGCTTATTAACTGCAATCGAAATAAATATTATATTATCTATACCTAATATAATTTCTAAAAATGAAAGGGTAATTAACCCTATCACGCCATTTAAGGATAAAAGTGCCGCTACATCGGCCGACCAATCGTGCATTTTTGAAGTGTTTACCGCAAATATATTAAATTTTCAGGTCATAACCTAAAATATTCATATTGATAATCAATGTGTTATACAATTTAATGAAGCTATTAGTACTATGCGTAACACAGTACTAAATATTACACGTATATTTGTATCACCAACTAGCAACTATAACCTAATACTAAAAAATTATATGAAAGAGACATTACTGAAAGGAATTTTAATCGCAGGCTTAACTTTAAC
>JAOQAF010000178.1 GCA_025963735.1 Bacteroidota bacterium | reverse complement strand
ATGTTATAACCGAGATGATTCATTATTCGGATGAATTACCGAAGATTAATTATTCAGATTATATCAGCGAAAAGTTACATTACGATTATACTTATTTATCAAATATATTTTCTGAAGTAAAAGGCATTACAATTCAACAATACATCATCATAAATAAAATTGAAAGGGTAAAAGAACTTTTATTATACGACGAACTTAACCTTACTGAAATATCCTACAAGCTGCATTACAGCAGCGTTGCCCATCTTTCAAACCAATTTAAAAAAGTTACAGGACTTTCGCCTTCGTTTTACAAGCAATTGAAACAAAAGCGAAATGGAAATCTTGAAAATTTTTAGAACAATTGGTTACCAGCTTTCACAAGTACATGGAGTGAAAACTTAATACAATTAAATTAGATGCTTTATGAAATCCGCGCAATCTGCGGCTTATGCTTTGGTAGAAAAGCCACTAGATTTTAAAAATTACACGGATGATGAATATTAATTGAAGAACATTATAACATGGTTTAAGATGCTCTGCAAAGTCGGGCAATCTGCGCTTTACAAAAGATTGGCTGTTTTACGTGTTAAATGTGGGAATTGTGTAACACTGCTTTTTTACTGTGTAACAGTTTCATTCTTTAATAAGTAACCTTTACATACATTATATGGTTGGTTAACCGCACATTAAACTTAAAATAATTAAATGGGAAAAGTTAAAGAATTAGAATCGCAATTTGCCAGAAATTTAATAGAGGCAAGTTTAGATCCTTTAGTTACGATAAGTACGGCAGGTAAAATTACCGACATGAATGAGGCTCTTGCCAAAATTACCGGGGTAACACGTTTAAAACTCATTGGAAGTGATTTCTTTGAATATTTTACGGAACCTCAAAAAGCGCGAGAAGTCTATCAGGAAGTATTTGCAAAAGGATCGGTTACCGATTCTCCGCTTACTTTTCTTCATAAAAACGGTACATTGACCGATGTATTGTTTAACGGTTCTGTTTATAAGGACGATAAAGGAAATGTGCGGGGAACAGTTATAGTTGCCAGAGATATTGCTGAACAAAAGTGGGCTTTGGAAATACGTGATGCTAATAAGGAATTAGCCTTTCAAAATGATGAGAAAGAAAAACGCGCACAGGAATTAAGTGTTGCAAATACGGAACTTGCTTTTCAAAATGATGAAAAAGAAAAACGGGCGGAAGAGTTACGCATAGCCAATAAAGAACTTGCCTTTCAAAACGATGAAAAAGAAAAAAGGGCGGAAGAATTACGGATAGCCAATAAAGAACTTGCGTTTCAAAATGATGAAAAAGAAAAGCGCGCACAGGAATTAAGTGTTGCCAATAAGGAACTTGCATTTCAAAATGATGAAAAAGAAAAGCGCGCCGCTGAATTAAGCGTAGCCAATAAAGAACTTGCGTTTCAAAATGATGAAAAGGAGAAACGCGCTGCTGAATTAAGTATTGCCAATAAGGAGCTGGCCTTTCAGAATGATGAAAAAGAAAAACGTGCGGCCGAATTAAGTATAGCCAACACGGAGCTGGCCTTTCAGAATGATGAAAAAGAAAAACGTGCGGCCGAGTTAAGTATTGCCAACAAAGAACTTGCCTTCCAAAACGATGAAAAGGAAAAACGTGCTGATGAACTTAGCGTTGCCAATAAAGAGCTTGCCTTCCAAAACAATGAAAAAGAAAAGCGCGCTGACGAATTAGGCGTTGCCAATAAAGAGCTTGCCTTTCAGAATGATGAAAAAGAAAAACGCGCTGCTGAATTAAGCGTTGCCAATAAAGAGCTTGCTTTTCAGAATGATGAAAAAGAAAAACGTGCTGCCGAATTAAGTATTGCCAATACCGAACTTGCTTTTCAAAATGATGAGAAAGAAAAAAGAGCGGCAGAATTAATTATAGCCAATTATGCAAGGGGACTTATTGAAGTTAGTCGCGATCCGTTAGTAACTATCAGTCCGCTTGGTAAACTTACCGATATGAACGAAGCCACGGTAAACATTACAGGTTTAACGCGTGAGCAACTAACAGGAACCGACTTTTTTGATTATTTCACTGAGCCCCAGAAAGCGCGTGAAGTATATCAGGAGGTTTTTGCCAAAGGTTCGGTGGCTGACTCGCCTTTAACGCTAAGGCATAAAGACGGAAAATTAACGGATGTGTTATTTAATGGTTCGGTATATAAAGATGATAAAGGTAATGTAATTGGTGTGGTTATTGTTGCGCGTGATGTAACAGCTCAAAAGCAAGCTTCACAGTATGCAAGAAGTTTAATTGAAGCATCACTCGATCCCCTGGTAACTATTTCAACTGAAGGAAAGATTACCGACGTTAACGAAGCGTTGGCTGAAGTTACCGGAGTATCAAGAGAAAATTTAATTGGCACCGATTTCAGTAATTATTTTACCGATCAGGAAAAAGCCAGAGACGGATATAAAAAAGTTTTTGAAAAATCGTTTGTATCCGATTACCCTTTAACAATACGTCATAAAGAAGGAAAATTAACTGAAGTGTCCTATAACGCCTCAGTATATAAAGATGATAAAGGAAACGTGCTCGGTATCTTCGCCGCGGCAAGGGATGTAACTGCGCAGAAAAAGCTGGCAGAACGCGACATTGAACGTGAAAAAGAATTGGAACGTTTGGCGGAATTGGAGCGGTTCAGAAAATTAACCGTTGGTCGCGAGTTAAAAATGATTGAACTAAAGAAAGAAATTGAAGAGTTAAAGGGTAAGCTTGGGGTATCAAAGGATGAGAACTACTAATGAAAAAATCGTCGGTAGAAATAGAAAGCGAGTTACTTACACTTGAGGAAACCCAAAAGGCCATTCTTAATATTTTAGAAGATACTGAAACCGAAAAAGTTCTGCTGGGTAACATGCAAAAAGCGGTAATTAATATTCTTGACGATTATTCTGAAGAAAAATATATTCTTGAAAATACTCAAAGGGCCGTATTAAATATTTTGGATGATTATTCGGTAGAGAAAAAACTGGCGGAAGACACTCAGAAAGCCGTTATTAATATATTGGAAGATTACAGTATTGAAAAAGCGGGTGTAGAAGAAATAAATATAAGGCTCAGAAGTTCAAATAAAGAAATTGAACAATTCGCTTATATTGCTTCCCATGATTTGCAGGAACCTTTACGTACAATTTCCAATTACGTTGGAATGTTTTCAAAGCAATATAAGGGTAAACTGGATGAAAGGGCTGATATTTTTCTTGAATCTATTATGGGCGCAACAGGTAGAATGCAGTCGCTCATTAAAGATCTTTTGGATTACTCCAGAATTGGAAAAGATGAAACTAAAATTCCAATAGATTGCAACCTTCTTTTGAAAGATGTTTTAAATGATATGGCAGTTACTGTTTCGGAAAATAACGCCGAGATACATGCTGATAATTTGCCGGAGGTTGCCGGATATGTTACGGGTTTAAAATCCCTGTTTCAAAACCTGATAAGCAACGCGCTCAAATTTAAGAAAGCTGGTGTGAACCCCGTTATTACAATCACGGCTCAATCGCAGCCGCATAAATGGTTATTCGCTTTTAAAGATAATGGTATAGGCATAGAAGAAGCCTATTATGATAAGCTCTTTATTATTTTTCAGCGTTTACATAATAAGGAAGAATATCCGGGAACTGGCATTGGCCTTGCCCAGTGTAATAAAATAGTTGAAATGCATGGCGGCAATATTTGGGTTGAATCGGTGATTAATGTTGGTAGTAGTTTTTATTTTACAATACCTAAGGAAAATTAAAAAATGGAAAAAAAATTAGATTGCATTTTACTAGTTGATGATGATAAAGACGATAATTTTTTTCATAAGATCATTCTTGAGGAAATGAACATCAGTAAAACCATTGCCGTTGCCAGAAATGGCATTGAGGCTTTGGAATTTTTAAAGAATGAGAATAATCCAACCCCCGATCTGATTTTTTTAGATATTAATATGCCTAAAATGAATGGTTGGGAATTTCTGGATGAATATATACAATTGCAGATGGTTCAAAAAGCGAAAGTAATTATGGTGATGTTAACCACCTCTCAAAACCCCGAAGATCATGCCAAGTCTGAACATTTTTCGGAAGTGGTTGGTTATAATTCCAAGCCATTAACTGCTGAAATAGTTACTAAGATTATGACCCAGAATTTTCCGGATTATGTGTAATTATTAAGTGGGAATTGTGTAACAATTTCAAATTGATATGTAACACATTTCGGCGGTGTATGTGCGACCTTTGTTGAGTGAAAATTAATTCACACTTAATACAACTCAATGAAAAATAAACTTCTACTTTTTGCCACCATCACCGCCAGTTTGGCGCTCCCTAAGTTAAGCGTGGCTCAAAGCAGCCCCACACTAGGAACTGCGGCTAACTTTGTATTATTTTCTACAAATGGCGCTGTAAGCAACACCGGCATTTCTCAACTAACAGGTAATGTAGGAGCTAACAATGGCTCCAGCACTGCGTTTGGTAATGTTAACGGTGTAATGCATGATAATGATATTGCCAGCGCACAATGTGCTACTGATCTTTTATCGGCCTATAACCAATTAAACAGTTCGGTTGCGCAGTTCTTTCCTTCCTCAACTTTGGGTAACGGAACAACTTTAACTCCGGGTGTTTATTCAATCGGTTCAAGTGCAACTTTAAATCTTAATTTAATTTTAGATGGACAGAATGCATCTAATCCTGTTTTTATTTTTAAAATTCAAGGTGCCTTATCAGCTAACGCATCGGCTAAAATTAAATTAATAAACGGTGCACAAGCTTGTAGTATTTTCTGGAAAGTGGAAGGCCTTGTGAGTCTTGCTTCCGGAGTTACCATGAGAGGTACTATTATTGCTAACAACGCAGCTATTAATATGAGTACCGGCGATACACTTGAAGGAAGAGCTCTTTCAACAGCCGGTGCCGTAACAGTTGATAATGTTTTAGCGTATACGCCACTAGGTTGCGGAACGCCTGTACTAAACGGTCCGGCTGCCCCTCCTCTTGGAGCCGCAGGATGTTATGCCTTGTTCTCTTCTAATGGTGCTGTTTCAAACAGCGGTATAACTTTTGTTAAAGGTGATATAGGAAGTAACAGTGGCTCTGCTACAGGTTTTAATCCTGCTAATGTAATTGGTACAATTCACGCTTCTCCGGATGGTTCAACCGCACAGTGCGCTAATGACCTGTTAATTGCCTACAATTATTTAAATAATCTTCCTCACGATATTCAACTAATTTACCCGGCACAGTTTGGTAAAAATCTTGTTCTTACTCCTCACACTTACCTTATGGCAAGCGCTGCATCATTTGTTGATTCTTTGTATTTAAATGCACAGGGTAATGCTAACGCGGTTTTTGTTATTAAAATTAACGGAGCACTAACTACAAGTACCTATTCAAAAGTAAAATTAATTAACGGAGCACAATCTAAAAATGTGTATTGGAAAGTTGAAGGTGGGGTAAACATTAATAATTATTCAGTATTCAGGGGAACGATTATCTGTAACAATGGAGCATTGGGCGCTGTTAATACAGGTGTTTTGTTAGACGGACGTGCATTAACAACAACCGGTGCCTTATCTACTGCCGCGGTTAATGTAACGGCAACAAGTCTCCCGTCCAATTGCGCAACAGTTGGTTTACGTGATAACGATTCGGAAACAAGCCTTATAAAGGTGTATCCTAATCCGTTTACATCGTCACTTAACATTACAATGAACAATGCCTGGAAAGCAGAAAAATGTGAATTTAAAATTTACAATTGCTTAGGGGCGGAAGTGATTTCAACTGATTTAAACAAACAGTTAACTACTCTTGAAATTAACACGCTTCCGGTGGGAATATATTTTTATAAAATAAGTAATAAAAATACTACCCTCCAATCCGGCCGATTAATATCACAAAAATAAATTCTATTTAACTCCTCTGTCATTTAATGACAGGGGAGTTTTTAAGTATAACAATAAAGTTACAATTAATGCAAAAAATAATAGCACAAGAAATACAATACGCAAGAAGTTTAATAGAAGCCAGTCTTGACCCTTTAATTACAATTAGTACCGAAGGAAAAATTACTGACATGAATGAAGCCTTAACCAACATTACAGGCATTACGCGTGAAAAAATAACCGGTACTCATTTCTTTGATTACTTTACCGATCCTCAAAAAGCACGTGAAGTTTATCAGGAGGTTTTTGCCAATGGCTCCGTTACCGATTCACCGCTCACATTAAGGCACGTAAATGGAAACCTTACGGATGTACTTTTTAATGGTTCGGTTTATAAGGATGACAAGGGCGACGTGTTAGGCGTTGTTGTTGTAGCAAGGGATGTTACAGCACAAAAATTGCTTTCTAAATATTCACTGAGTTTAATTGAAGCCAGTCTCGATCCGCTTGTAACCATAAGCACTGAAGGTAAAATTACCGACATGAATGAAGCTACAGTTAATATCACCGGAGTGGCCCGTGAAAAACTTAAAGGAACTTATTTCTTTGATTATTTTACCGAACCTCAAAAGGCCCGCGAGGTTTATGAAGAGGTTTTTGCCAAAGGTTCTGTCGCAGATTCACCGCTTATTTTACGTCATAAAAACGGAAAACTTACAGATGTACTTTTTAACGGATCGGTTTACAAGGATGACAGGGGCAATGTTCTTGGGGTTGTAATTGTAGCGAGAGATGTAACAGCTCAAAAATTACTTTCTAAATATTCTTTAAGTCTTATTGAAGCTTCCCGCGATCCGTTAGTAACTATCAGCGCGGAAGGAAAGATTACCGACATGAATGAGGCGCTGGCTGAAATCACAGGGATTACGCGCGAAAAGATTACCGGTACCGACTTTTTTGATTATTTTACTGATCCCCAAAAAGCAAGAGAGGTTTATCAGGAAGTGTTCGCGAAAGGATCTGTTGCCGATTCGCCATTAACCTTACGGCACAAGAACGGTAAGCTTACCGATGTTTTATTTAATGGTTCGGTTTATAAAGACGATAGGGGTAATGTTTTGGGAGTTGTGATTGTTGCCAGAGATGTAACCGCGCAAAAACGCATTGCGACTGAACTCACAGAGGCCAAAGTATTTGCTGAGTTAAGCACCGAAATTGCGGAACAGGCAAAAAGCAAAGCTGAAAGCGCAACAAGAATTGCTGAAGATGCCGTGAAAGCAAAACAACAATTTTTATCTAATATGAGTCACGAAATACGGACTCCTATGAATGCCATTATTGGTTTTACGAAAGTGGTTTTAAAAACGGAATTAACGCCTAAACAAAATGAATATTTAACAGCAATTAAAATAAGCGGTGACGCGCTGATTGTTTTAATTAATGATATTCTCGATCTGGCTAAAGTTGATGCCGGTAAAATGACTTTTGAAGCAACACCGTTTAAAATGGCTGCATCCATTTCGGCAATGCTTCATTTGTTTGAAACTAAAATTCAGGAAAAAAATCTTGAATTGGTTAAACTTTATGACAATAAAATTCCTGAAATGTTGGTGGGAGACCCGGTTCGTTTACACCAGATAATTTTGAACCTTGTAAGTAACGCGGTTAAGTTTACTTCAAAAGGAAAAATAACCGTTAGTGTTCATATGGTTAGTGAAGACAGTGATTCTGTAATGATTGAATTTGCCGTAAAAGACACAGGTATCGGTATTTCAGAAGATAAGTTGGCAAATGTTTTTGAAAATTTTCAGCAGGCATCCAGTGATACCTCACGGTTATATGGCGGTACAGGACTTGGATTAGCGATAGTTAAACAACTGGTTGAACCGCAGGGAGGAAAAGTTTTTGTAAACAGTAAGCTCGGCGAAGGGTCTGTCTTTAGTTTTGTTTTAAGTTTTAAGAAAACCAAAGCTGCCATTGAAGTTGAAACCGGAAGTGTTGAATTGGACTCGGAAATAACAAACTTAAGAGTTTTAGTGGTGGAAGATATTGCTCTCAATCAATTATTGATGGAAACATTATTGGATGAATTTGGTTTTGACAATGATATGGCTTCCAATGGTAATATTGCCATTGAAAAATTACAGGCCAACACTTATGATATAATTTTAATGGACTTGCAGATGCCAGTGATGAATGGGTTTGAAGCAACTGAATACATCAGAAATACCATGGGCTTAACGCTTCCAATTATAGCGCTTACGGCCGATGTTACAACCGTTGATTTAGCGAAGTGTAAAGCTGTGGGTATGAACGATTACATTACAAAGCCTGTGGATGAACGCTTGTTATACAGTAAGATTGCTGCACACGTGAAAAAAAGAGGAAATTTAAACAAAGGCGGAGAAATAATTCAGTTGAATGAAAATTCTTCATCAAAATGTGTAAATCTCCAATACCTTGCAAGCAGAACAAAATCTAATCCCAAAACCATGATGAAAATGATTGTGGCTTATCTGGGGCAAACTCCGGCGCAGGTAAGTGAAATGAAAATGAGCCTGCACGATAAAAACTGGAACCTGCTTCAGGAAACAGTTCACAAAATGTTCCCTTCCTTTTCAATAATGGGAATTGACCAGAAGTATGAAGATATAGCGAAAAAAATAATGGACTATGCCTCGCGGCAATACCATACCCACGAACTTGCGCCCCTGGTATTACAACTTGAAACTATTTGCGCCCAGGCCTGTGCGGAATTGGAAGAAGAATTAATATCAATGAAAACGATACCTATGCAATACGCAACTCAAAAAAACTAATACGTTTAAATTTAAATAATTATGGAAATAAACATGGATAGTATAGAATTGGAGAAATCGAAAGCACATAAACTTGAAGAGATTATTGAATATCTTCCTGGTACAAGTGTTAGTAAGACCATTATCAAAAAAATTACCGGCAACATTACTGCTTCATCATTCGACTTAGGAGAGGGATTAAGCCCTAAACCTTTACCCTATGATTCATACATTCAGATAATTGCCGGCTCCGCAGAGGTAAATATCAATGAGATGAAACATATTGTAAGTTGCGGGGAAGGAATTATTATTCCGGCAAATGCCAAACATCAATTTAAAGCTGTTACGCAGTTTAAAATGCTTTCCACTATAATTAAAAGTGGATATGAAGATTAGTCGAAGTAATATTCGCTTTCGAGGGCAGATGTGATAAAAATTTGGTATTAAAAAAAGCAATAACCCTTTATTGGATTTATTAAAGGTATCTTTATAAATAACTCAACTAAATAACCAAACATGATAAATACACCGAGCACACCAATTACATGGAATGAACAAAAAGCTAAACTGAAAGCGAAATTTGGTATTCTGGTTGATTCTGATTTAAATTATTCAGAAGAAAAAAAGGACGACATGTTCAGAAAACTTCAGGAAAAACTTGGCCACACCAAAGCGGAACTTGAAGCTATAATAGACTTAGTTTAAAACCGGTTTATTCAGGTTAATTCATTAAAACTGAAAAGATCTGTTTTTAGTGGTAACATGTTAAATTTTTATAATGTAAATTAATAGCATGCTCTTTTATTAAATTTTAATTAATTTGGAGGTAGATAATATTGTTCTGAATTTTTTAATAAATTAAAAACCATTTTGTATGAAAATAAAATTATTTGTCATTCTTAACGTGTTGCTTTTATCATTTAGTAACTGTAAAAAATCTAAAATTGTTGTTGATGGAATAGATGTTACAAAGGCCGTTGATTCGGGAATATTGTTTTCAACCTGGATTATAAACGACGATGATGATAAGAAAGAGAAGGCAACAGCCAACAGTAATTACTTTACCGGAAAGGTAAAACCTGAAATTACGTTTTCTAAAAGTGGCAGCTATGATCTGGTGTATCTGGTGTCGGGTGTAAAAACAACTGAAACCGGTACCTGGTTTACTGATAAGGCTTCTAACCAGCTTGTTCTAAAAAGTAATGGTAAAGAAAGTAACTTTTTAATTAATGAATTGGATGAAGAAGATTTTGTATTAACGAATGTTTATACTGCTGTAAAAACAGTTACCAATAAGGAAGGCGTTGTAACTTCGCAAACCCAAACTGTTAAAGAGATGCTATATATGGAAGACAACGATTAATTGTTTCTGTAATTAAAACTGAAGGCGATCCAAAAGGTCGCCTTTTTTATTTACTCACCCCACCTGAAACTTTCACTATCAATTCCAATTAAGTCGATAACCCTGTCTACCACGGTAGCAGCAACTTCCTGAATGTTTTTAGGCTTACTGTAAAAAGAAGGGGAGGCAGGACAGATAATTCCACCGGCTTCAGTAACCGTCTTCATATTGTTAATGTGTATAAGACTTAAAGGTGTATCTCTGGTCATTAAAATTAATTTTCGCCGTTCTTTTAAAATAACATCCGCGGAACGGGTGATTAAGTCATTACTAATACCATTTGCTATGCGAGCCAGCGTTCCCATGCTGCAGGGGCATACAATCATAACGTTATATCTTGCCGACCCTGATGCAAAGGGTGCTCCAAAATCCATCTTGTCATATGTTTTAAAATCATATTCTTTATAAGAGGTATCTCCCAGTTCATGTTCCCAAACATAACGCGCGTTATCGCTCATAACAATACTTATTTCGCTAAACTGTGTCTGAAGATTTTTCAGTTTGTCTAAAAGTACTTTTGCGTAAACGCTTCCACTTGCACCTGTTATTGCTACTACTATTTTATTGGTGTTCACTTGTTTGTTTTTTTAAATTGAATTTATATGAAATAAAAAACGTAAGAATATTATTGTAAAATCCCTTGTTAAAGAACTGTGCCACAGGATTTGGATAAAAAACATTACTTGTAAAACCACCATATCCCCTTATCGGGCTTATTGAATTTGAAGTACGTACCTCAAAGAAATATTTTTCTTTAATTTTTTTTCCGAGACCAAAATTAACTCCGTATTCAAACGTGTTGAAATGATATGAGCCCGTGTAATTAGTGTAATTTATTTCTTCATAATAACTAATCAGATATGCAAGGGAAGGGCCAAGGCTTATAAAATAATCTTTATTCAATTGATAATTAAATGATAGTGGCAAATCAAGATAATTCAAATTCAGAAAATAAAAATTATAATCGCCCTTGTCGGGTTTAGGATTATGTCTGGCTCCTTTTTGTGAAAAATAAAAGCCAAGTTCAATACTTGCTTTTGGTTTTAACCGTGCATTCACTGCAATGCCGCCAAATATTCCGGCCTTGTGGAAGCCGCTGTAACTGTCGCCATGAATCTGACAGGCGTTTATACCTAAAGATGGTTTCAGTGAAAAAACGCCTTCGGTAGTTTGCTGGGCAATTGCAACTTGCGCCTGACCTAAAAAAAAAATTAAAAAGAACAGCTTCCAGATTTTGAACAGGCGGAGGCTCGCTTTCATTTTTTATTATTTAAA
>JAOQAF010000147.1 GCA_025963735.1 Bacteroidota bacterium | reverse complement strand
GTTAATTTTGAAAAGCGCTCACCTGAAGACAGCATATCTCTGTCTCCCTCATCGTAGTGCCACTTAACAATAACAGCAGTGGTTTTCGACAATTCACTTGCCATACCCACTATTCTAAAAATTTGTTTGGCCGAAGCCGTATTAAAATATTCAAGTTTAAAAATAAAAACCGATTCTGATTTGGGAGATTTACTGTAAGTGCTTAACCATTCCATAACAGAGGCGTAAAAACTGAAAGCATCTTCGGGTAAAGAGCGTCCCGAAATTATTACTTCCCCATTCTCTCCGTTAAGTTCAATTGCGGGAGAATCTTCGGTGCCTTCTATTTTTAAATTATTAATCATTTATTTTAATAGGGTATAAATGCGGTTAAAGTTATAAAAGAATAATCGGAATTATATGGTTCAAGTGAAAACTGAATATTGTTGCCGCTCTTCATCTTTATATCAATAAAACCAAGTCCGGCCCCTTTTTGACCGGCTTCCTGTTCTTTTAAAATTGTTTGCGAATAAAGATCTTCGAGCTCGTGTAACGAACTGTTGTTCACTTTTTCAATCTTACTCTTAATAATGTCAATTTTATCGTTATTAATATAATTTCCGGAATAGATAAAACATCCTTTTTCATTTGTGGCCACTACAATAATGCCGGGGCTTCCTACTGAAGTTTCATGTAATTTTGTTGAATGGTTACAAATGTTTTGGAGAAGTTCAACCATTATACTTATTACTTTGCGCTTAAAGGAGAGGTCGTCACTTTTTGAAATGCTTCCTTCCGTCATGGTAAGAAGACTTCTTAGATTTTCCTGGGTAAAGATACCCTGGTAAATCATGTTAATGTGATTCTGTTTCGATAAGCGGTGCAGTACCTTCTCGCTTTCAAGATCGTCCAACTGAAGCGCTGAGGATGGTTGACCGGTAATTTTAGTTTTAAAGTAAAAAAAGGAGCTTTCATTGTCAACTTTATCAAAACTATAAATAAGCTTATTTCCTGATTTACGGGCCATTTCAATTAATCCAAGACCTGCTCCGCCTTTATCAGAAAGACCGGTATTTTCAAGCACATATTTATAATACTCTTTAAGCTCATCGGGGTTAAGCGAATTAATTTTTTCGATGCTTGACTTTAAATGCTCAATTTTTTGATCATCTACAATATTGGCCGAGGTTAAATTATATTCGCCCCCTTTGTTCTGAATAACAAAAAAAGCGTGATTTTCTTTATTTTGATTAACATCCTGATGACGCGTAATGTTCTGTAAACTCTCTACCATTACAAAATACACTCGTTTCTGAGTTTTAGAGCTTTCTTCGGTAATATTCATGTTGGTTTCAGCCAAGGCAAGAATTTTATCGGTTAAGGTGGCATTAAAAATTCCCTTATAAACATAACTGAGCGAACAGTTATTAAAATCTTTAAATAAATTATAAAGCGCGGTACCGGTAATTATGTCGCCTTTAGCAATTTCCATCTTTTCAAATTTAGCAATAATTTTAAAATTTCAATGATTAAACATAACCCGGTGTTACAGTCAAAAAAAAAAGACCCTTTTACAAGGATCCTTTTTTTTAAATTTTAAACGAAACAAAAACTTTTCTTATTTCTTTACATGATCCTTGTGATCAGCATGGTCTTTATTATCCGTGTGATTGTTATGATCATTATCTTTCATATCCTTGATGTTATTCCAGCAAGCTTCGATCATGGTTAAATGAGAACGAACTTCAGGAATAGTATTAGCGGCAAATTGCTTTACGTCCGGATCTTCAGCTTTATCTGAAGCTTTTTCAAGCATTTTAATAACATCTTCATGCTTATTTTTCATTTGCTCGGTAAATTCCTTATCATAATCAATACCTGATTTTTCAGTTAATTTATCCATTTTACGTTTTTCATCATCAGTAAGATCGGCAGGTAAAGTAATGTTCTTTTTCGCTGCAAACTCCATAAGATCTTTATCCATCTTTGTGTGCGCAGTTTTAATCATTTCCGCTAATTTTTTTACTTCACCTGTAGTGGCTTTAGTTGAAGCATTTTCAGCGGCCATAATTTCATACAAGTTGCCCATGTGAGCTTCTGACAAACGATCGGCATCTTTTTCGCCCTGACTGTCAAATTTTTGTTCATTCATGTCCTTTGCTTCTGTCTTAGGATCTTCTTCTTTGTGAGAGTTAGAGCACGAAGTTAATAAAGTAACACCGAGACATAACACAGCCGCGTTTAATGTAAATTTGTTCATAATGTTCATTTTTCTATTTTTTGGTTAATATTTATCTGAATCAAGTAAAAATCATGCCAGCTTTAAAAGTTTAATCTTGAAAAGAATAACGAATACGCCAGCCAATAAATACATTATTTAAACCAGAATGTTAAACATAATGTAGAAATAAAGTCACAAAAACTTTCTCCTCTTAATCTAAATATTCATTCCTTTAGAAGCTCCAATAACATCAGCTTAAAACAATTAATAAGTCGCTGCCTTTTTAACACCATATGCACAACCTTGTCTTAATAATACCATTGCTCATCCTGCTTTCTGGCTTTTTTTTATTCGGTTCCCGATTAAAAAACTTCTATTCATTCCGCCATATAATCCCGCAAGACAACATCCAGCTCCATCAATTAATAACCTTATTGGGCGAACCGGCCGATGGACCAGGCCTAAACCTGAACACTGATTATGAAAGTCTGCTTCTCAAAATTGAAAATAATACATTTACGGCTAGATATTTATGTCACGTATGTGAAGTTAAACACGACATTGTTGGTGTAATAGTTATGGAAAGTGACGAAGGCGATTTGATTAATGCTTCCTGTCACTTATGTTTCTTAGCTGTACGCCCTGACCACCGCCTTAAAGGCATAGCAGGAACATTGCTTTCACGTTCCATAAATACTGCAAGAGAGAGTGGTTGCAAAAGTATCACTATCAAAGTATGCAAGCCTTCCCAGGCATTAAATAAACTTCTTCAAAATTTTAATTTTGCACATTTTCAACAGGAAAGATTAATTAAAACCTATCCACAACATTACATTTTAAATTTGTCAGAGCATTCTGAGGAAAAATATACCCCTTAATAATTAAAACTATCGGGTACAAATAATGAAAGTCAGGTTACATGAAACATTTAAATGCTATTGGCCTGAATAATGATAAGTCTAAAAAACTAGCCCAAAAACTTAATGAACTGCTTGCAAATTATTCATTCTTTTATCAGAACACCCGTGGTTATCATTGGAATATTAAAGGTGAAAAATTTTTTGAACTTCATATAAAGTTTGAGGAATTATATAATGATCTGTTTATGAAAATAGATGAGATTGCTGAACGGATTCTTACACTAGGCTTCACCCCTAATCATAATTATTCTGATTATAAAAAAATATCAAGTATAACTGAAAGCAAGCAGGTAACAAACGGGGTTAAAGCTGTTCAGGAAATTCTTGAAGCATATAAAGTAATCCTCCCCATCCAAAGAGAACTTCTTGAAATGTCGGCCGATGCGCAGGACGAAGGCACAAACGCTTTAATGAGTGACTATATCCGTTCGCAGGAAAAACTTATCTGGATGTATTCTTCTTTCTTAAACCGATAAAGCCAAGGCATAAATATTGACTCATTGGTTAATATGAAGTCTTATTATATTCCTTTTATATTTTTTATGGGCTTGCTAACAACATCGCTATCTCAGATTACAGCGAATTTTGTCGACCTTGAAAAGTATTCGGGTAAATGGTACATTGTTGCAGCTATTCCTACCGAGGTAGACCAGCACTGGAACTACATGACAGAAACCTATACATTAAAAAAAAACGGAAACATCAGTATTTATACAACCTATGTAAAAGAGAATAAACCCGACAGTAAAAAAACTCCAAAAGAAAAACACATCCGCTCCAAGGGTTTTCCTATAAAAGGTACTAATAATTTTCAATGGAAAGTTCAATTTTTCTGGCCATTTAAAGTAAAATATCTTATTGAAGAAGTACTTGATGATTATTCTTACACGGTTGTGGGCCATCCTGATAAAAAATACCTGTACTTTATGTCGCGCGAAAAAACAATGAATGAAGAGCTTTATCAAACACTCGTTAAGCGCTATAAGGATCACGGTTATGACATGTCGCAGATGATTAAAATACCTCAATAAGTTAGTCGCGGTATTTTTGAACTTTTTTATACGATTCCTCATCGCTGAAAACCATAAATACTTCCTGCCAGGCTTCTTTCTCAAGCATAAATGCCCAAATAGAATATCCGAGAAGGTCACGTTCAATTAAATTAGTGGTTGGATTGAAATACCAGGATTCGAAAAACACAATTTTATTTATCTGCTCAACAAGAGAAGTTGAGTCACACACAAAAACAAGTTTTCTTTCTTCATTACCCTTCGGGTCGTAAGAAATCTGTTCAATACTATCGCACCGTTTAAACAAATCACTTAATTCTTTGGCCGCGACCGGCTTCCCGGAGCTCCGGTACACTTTTGATTTCGGATCTTTCACCAGCAACCACACCGCGCTTTCGAAGGCGGCAAATTGTTGTGAGTTTAAATAAAGATGCGGGTGTGAATAGTTATTGGCGAAGTCATACATCGACATTCTCCCGCTGTCGCTTCGGCTGTAAGCGGTGCGAACCTGCATGGTATCTTTTAAAATAACTTCTGTTTCCTTATACGCACTTATTTCAAACCGGGATGTTGATTTGGAACTTTCTTCTGAAGAGGTAGGCCTGCAACCATAAATGATTGCCGCCAGTACTGTTAAAATAAATATTTTTTTCATAATGCTTTACAAATAACGCAAAACCTGTTGAAAGATACCAATCAAATAATGGCCTGCCGGCAATTGTTTTAAATAGGTTAATTAATTAACTTTAAAGCCACCGGGATTGTATCAATTTAACCCTTAAAATTTTAAAATTTGTCATTAAAAGTTACATTTTTAGGTACCGGCACTTCACAGGGGGTACCGGTAATTGCGTGCGACTGCGAGGTTTGCACCAGTAAGGATGTAAGGGATAACCGTCTTAGAACATCTGTACTGATTGAATCATCAACCACCACTGTAGTTATTGATTCCGGACCTGATTTCAGGCAGCAGCTGTTGCGTGAAAAATTAAAGCATCTTCATGCCGTTGTGTTTACCCATGAACATAAAGATCATATTGCCGGGCTGGACGAGGTGCGCGCCTTTAATTATTTTGACAAGGTTATTATGCCAGTGTATGCTTCAGTGCGTGTACAGGAAGCCATTCGCCGCGAGTTTGCCTATATTTTTTCAGAAGATAAGTATCCCGGAATTCCTGAAATAAAACTGATAACAATTGATAATGATCCTTTTTATATTGGCGATCTTTTCTTTGAACCCATAAACGTTTTACATTATAAACTTCCGGTTAAAGGTTTCAAAATACAAGGATTTGGTTATGTTACCGATGCCAACTTTATATCGGAAGAAGAAAAAAATAAATTAAAAAACCTTGACGTACTTGTATTGAACACACTACGCAGAGAACCCCACATTTCGCATTTTACAATTGATCAGGCCATTGAGCTTGTAAAAGAGCTTAAACCCAAAAAAGCCTACTTCACTCACATTGCCCATCAACTTGGCCTTCACAAGGAGGTAAGTAAAGAGTTACCCTCAAATGTTGAACTGGCGTTTGATGGCTTACAGTTAATAATTTAATTATGGCAGAAGATCTTAAAATAACAGCAACCGGAAAAAAAGAAAAATACAAAGAACTTATTCCGCAGATAAAAGCACTGCTTTCGGGCGAGGAAGATGAAATTGCAAACATGGCAAACATATGCGCGGCATTAAAATCTGGTATGGGTTTTTTTTGGGTGGGCTTTTATCTGGTAAAAAATAATGAGCTGGTATTAGGACCTTTTCAGGGGCCTGTTGCCTGCACCCGCATAGCAAAAGGCAAAGGTGTGTGCGGTCAAGCCTGGTTACGCGGCGAAACAATTATTGTTGAAGACGTAGAAAAATTTCCGGGACATATTTCATGCAGCTCTTTAAGCAAAAGCGAAATTGTTCTTCCAGTTTATAATTCAAACAAAGAAATTTCAGCAGTTTTAGATGTTGACAGCGAAGAATTAGATTCATTTGATAAAACAGATGAATTATTTCTTAAGGAAATTTTAAGCGAATTGGTTATTAAATAAATTCTGTTATAAATGAACAAGGATCAGGTTAAACATAAAATTGAACATTTATCAAAAGTTATTGAAGAGCACAATCATAATTATTACACTCTCGATAAGCCTCTTATTTCAGATTTTGAATTCGATAAATTACTGGAAGAATTAATAGAACTGGAAAAACAATATCCTGAATTTCTCTCACCCGCTTCCCCCAGCCAGCGGGTTGGCGGAACCATTACCAAGGAATTTAAATCTGTTAAGCATGCTTACCCCATGTTATCTCTTTCAAACAGTTATAGTAAAGAAGATATGATTGATTTTGATCAGCGTGTAAGGGATGGTTTAAATCTAAAAAATGATCTTTTTGCGCCACAGGAAATTGTTTATGTATGCGAACTAAAATTCGATGGGTTGTCAATTGGCATGACATATGAAAATGGAATTCTTAAGCAGGCAGTTACGCGTGGCGACGGGGTTCAGGGGGATGACGTAACGGCGAATGTAAAAACAATTAAATCTATTCCTCTTAAACTGAAGGGTTCCTTTCCAAATGAATTTGAAATTCGGGGTGAGATCTTTATGCCTAAAAAAGTATTTGAACAGTTAAACAAAGAACGCGAAGAAATTGGAGAAGTACCATTAGCCAACCCTCGAAATACTGCCAGCGGCACCATGAAAATGCAGGACAGTTCGGTGGTGGCTTCCCGTAAACTTGATTGCTACATTTACTCCTTATTAGGTTCAGATGTGCCTCATAAAGGTCACTATGAAAATTTAATGGAGGCAAAAAAATGGGGCTTTAAAATAAGTGAACATATTACATTATGTAATGGCATTGAAGCTGTGCTTACATTTATTGACCATTGGGATAAGGAACGAAACAAGCTTCCTTTTGAAATTGATGGTATTGTAATTAAAGTAAACGATTATAAAAAACAGCAGCAGCTTGGCTTTACAGCAAAATCACCGAGATGGGCCATTGCATACAAATTTAAAGCCGAGCAGGTATGCACAAAATTACTTGAAATAACATACCAGGTTGGAAGAACAGGCGCAATAACACCTGTGGCAAATCTTGAACCCGTACAGTTGGGCGGCACAGTTGTAAAGCGCGCAAGCTTGCATAATGCCGATATTATAGAAAAACTGGATGTTCGTGTAAATGATTATGTGTTTGTGGAAAAAGGCGGAGAAATCATTCCGAAAATTGTAAGTGTTAATCTTGAAAAACGTGACCCGAAAAATGTAAAAGTGTTGTACGCTTTTGAATGTCCTGAATG
>JAOQAF010000130.1 GCA_025963735.1 Bacteroidota bacterium | reverse complement strand
CTTACATTACCACCTTTTACATAGCGCGAGCCAACTGCCACATCGGCTCCATTTTTACAGGCATTTAAAAGCCGTTCAAGATCTGAAGGATTATGGCTGAAATCACAATCCATTTCAAAAATAAAATCATAATCGCGTTGCAACGCCCATTTAAAGCCATGTATGTATGCGGTGCCTAAACCTAACTTGCCTTTTCTTTCTTCGATGTGCAGTTTACCGGTAAACTCTTTTTGAAGTTCCTTTACTTTATCCGCTGTTCCATCAGGAGAACCGTCATCTACAATAAGCAAATGAAAAACTGTCTGCAACGCAAAAACCCTCCGGACCATTTTTTCAATGTTCTCAATCTCGTTATAAGTAGGAATGATGACCAGGTTTTTGCCCATGAGAAGGCGAATATAACAATAATGCTCCTATTCTAATAGCTTATACCAAGCCATATTATTACACTTTCTACAGTTTTTTATGAATACTAAACCTTCTTTCTTTTTTCCTGTGTATTATTTATATATTTTTACTTTGTGACTAAAAGATTTAATGTTCGCATTTACGGTATATTAATAAAAAATAACAAGGTTCTTGTTTCCGATGAGTTCATTAAAGGCCATCATATCACTAAATTCCCGGGTGGCGGACTTGAGTTCGGTGAGGGCAGCAAGGACTGCGTATTAAGAGAGTTTAAAGAAGAACTTGATCTGGACATACAAGTGCAGGATCATTTTTACACAACTGATTTTTTTGTTCACTCTGCCTTTGATACCAATAGCCAGGTGATAAGCATTTATTATCTGGTTACAACAGAACAACCTCTTTCATTTAAAACTTCCGATAAAACGTTCGACTATGAAAAGAAGGAGGGCGCGCAATCTTTACGCTGGATTGATATTAAGAAAATAAGCGATAATGATTTCACACTTATAATAGATAAAAAAGTAGGCGAACTTCTTCAGAAAAAATTCCAAAAATAATTGAAACTAAGGCGTCAGCATATTTTTCAGATTCTCGGTCCCCTTCTTGCCATAGTGTTCTGGCTTTTTGTAGATCTCGATAAAGAAAATCCGAAAGTAACGCTTATGGCGGGGATAGCTTTGTGGATGTGTGTTTGGTGGTTCACCGAGGCGGTTAGCCTGGCCGTTACGGCACTCATTCCTGTATTACTGTTACCTGCGTTCGGCATCAGCGATTGCAAAACCGTTTCCCAGCAATACTCCGATAGCATTATTTTTTTATTCATCGGAGGTTTTATGCTTGCCTTCGCTATTGAAAAATGGAATTTTCATAAACGCATTGCTTTAAAAATTCTGTCGCTTGTAGGTCATAGTCCTGCAACCATATTGTTTGGTGTTATGTTGTCTACCTATCTGATCAGTAACTGGATAAGTAATACGGCAACAACCATGATGTTATTCAGCGCCGTTCTTGCACTTATAAATGAAACCGAAAATTACATTCATAAAAATTCCGAGAAATTTGCCGCCGCTTTATTACTGGGTCTTGCTTTCGCCGCAACCATTGGCGGAATGGCCACACCCGTTGGAACACCGCCTAATATGTATTTTTTTAAGGCATACAAAGAAGCTTTCCCTTTAGCCAATGATCTTAATTTTTTGAAATGGAGCTTTATCGGATACCCAATTTCCATTTTATTTTTAACTGTAACTTATTTTATACTTAACTTTTATTTTCTCCGGAAAAAAGTAGAGCTGACTATAGCAAAATCTTATTTCAAAGAGTCTTATAAATTACTTGGAAAATTTTCGTGGGAAGAAAAGTGGGTTTTTTCAATTTTTATTTTCTGTATTCTTGCCTGGTTCACAAGAGCGGATATTGATCTCGGAAAATTTAAATTTTACGGTTGGAATCATTTATTTATTATTCCGAAGTACATTGATGATGCCTTTGTAGCACTATTAGCGGCCATTTTATTGTTTTTAATTCCATCAAAAGTAAATAAGGGCGAGGCTTTGCTTATTTGGGATGACGCGAAAAAATTACGGTACGATATAATTTTAATGTTCGGATCAGGATTTGCCTTAGCCTATGGCTTCGAAAAATCAGGCCTGAGTAATTGGCTGGCAGCCAGTTTGGTGGTTTTAAAAGGGGTGTCTCCTATTTTAGTTATTCTTGGGATCTGTATAATAATTACCATCATCAGCGAATTTGCTTCCAATATTGCCAGCATTCAGTTAGCTATTCCAGTAATGATCGCTCTTCAGAAAGACCTTGAACTGCCACCACTTCTCTTAATGATGCCCGCTACTTTTGCTGCCTCACTGGGCTTTATGCTGCCTGTTGCTACTGCGGCCAATACCATTGTATTTGGCACAAAGCAAATACAAATTAAAGATATGTTTAAGGTCGGACTCATTCTAGATATCATTGGAATTTTAATTATAACATGCATGTGTTATCTTTATTTGAAGTAAGAATATGATTGTAGCAAAAAACATACATAAAAAATATAACGACCTTGAAATTTTAAAAGGCGTATATCTTGAAATTAACCAGGGAGAAGTTGTTTCCATTGTTGGCACCTCAGGCGCCGGTAAAACCACGCTGTTAACCATTCTGGGAACATTAGACAGACCCAACACCGGAGAAGTTCATATTAACAATGAAAACGTATTTCGGCTTAACGACAAAAAACTTGCCGCTTTCAGAAATCAGAATATTGGATTTGTTTTTCAGTTTCATCAGTTGTTGCCAGAATTTACCGCTATGGAAAATATTTGTATCCCGGCGTTAATTGCAAAAAAAAGCAAGAAGGATGCCGAAAAAAAAGCGGAGGAATTGTTAAGTTTTTTTAATCTTAAGGAACGGGCATCGCACAAACCTTCGGAGTTAAGCGGTGGTGAACAACAGCGGATTGCAGTAGCGCGGGCATTAATGAATGATCCCGGAATTATCTTTGCCGACGAACCAAGCGGAAATTTAGACAGTGTAAACGCAACTGAGCTTCATCAGTTATTTTTTAAACTGCGGGATAATTTTAAGCAAACTTTTGTAATTGTAACTCATAACTCAGAGCTGGCCAAGATGGCAGATAGAACGCTTGTTATGAAGGATGGAAGGATTGTAGCCTGATTATTTACAACCATTCTTTTTCATCTCATCTGAAGCCCAGGAATAACCCAGGTTTAAGGCAGATTTAAAATCATCGCATCCCTCTAATTCTTTTTTAAATTTTACGAGTCCGCGATAATAAAATGCTCTTCCGCTTTTACTATCGAGAGTGAGTGCCTCGCTCAAATCAGCAATTGCAAGATCATGTTTTTCTAGTTTGTAATTTACTACACCTCTTTCTAAAACCGCGAGTGTATAATCCTTTTTAAGAGCTAGTGCTTCGTTATAATCATTTAAAGCGCCGTTATAATCTTTAAGGCCGTATCGCGCTATGCCTCTTGTATAAAAAGTAGAATAACTTTTTTTAATAGCCAGTGCTTTGTCGCAGTCTTCAATACAACCTTTATAATCAGCCTCGGCATATCTCAGTTGTGAACGATAGTAATAGGGTTCGTCGTAATTTTTATACAACTCTATTGATTTATTAAAATCGGAAAGTGCGAGATCATTTTTCTTTAATGAAAAATAGTTAGCTCCCCTGAAAAAAACGGCCTCGTAGCCATTCACTCCCAGATCAATTGCTGCGTTAAATACAGGTTCTGCCTCTTTATACCTTTTCATGTAATATAAATCAAGAGCTTTCATATAATAGGCTTTGGCGTAAGCCGGATCTATTTCAAGACATTTTAATTCATCCGCCAGAGATTTTTCATACTCTCCAAGATCATAATATGCCAATCCGCGGTTATAATAGGCACGCGCGTATTTCAGATCATGTGCTATCACCGTATCGTACTCAGTGATGCCTTCCCTGTATTGTTTCATCTCAATTAGACTAACTCCTTTCCAGAAATGGGTTTCATAATAATTTTTATATTTCAGAGCCGAGTTACAATCATCAATACTTCCCTTAAAATCTTTAAGGTAATAACGGGTAATGTTTCTGAAATAATAAGTAGGTTCAAAATCCTGTTTCCTGTCGTGTGAGGCGCTTAACGCGTTAAGTGCTTCGGAATATTTTTTCAGTTCATTAAGAGCGGCGCCTTTGTAACATAACGCCTCCGCATATCCGGGTTTAAAAATTAAAGCGCTGTCGAAATCACTAACCGCACTCTCATATTGTTTAAGATAATAATTGCATAGCCCCCTCATGTAATAAACATCATCTTTTTTCCTGCCAAAACCTGTGCTGTTTTTAAAGTCGCGAAGGGCGGATTTATAATCCGTTTCATCATAACTGCACAGACCGCGGTTGTAAAGAGCGTTTGCATCGTGCGGCTTTTTTCTGAGATAAGCCGAATAATCTTCGTAAGCTTCGCGATATAATTTCTTTTCATACTTATCATAAGCAGAAACAAAATCCGGATCATCAGAATTAGAATCTGAATTAGTTTGCGCGAAAATAAAAGAGCAATTAATTAAAAATAAGAAACTGAATATTTGTTTGATCATGACTGAAAATAAAGATCCCCCTGTTACCAGAGGGATCG
>JAOQAF010000126.1 GCA_025963735.1 Bacteroidota bacterium | reverse complement strand
TACTTCACTTATTGTATAAAATAGTTTTTTAGTTTCTTCTTTTTCTGATGCAGCCATTAGATTAAAGTTAGAGCGAATAATTTAAATGTCACCGGTGAGTTTTCAACAGAATGCAACCATTAAAAATAGATAAAGTAACCTCTTAGTCCTTTATTACTGAATTGTAAAGCGGGTGCCGGAATTTTGATAATATTCAGTGCCGAGAAAAGTCCTTTCAGAATTTTTGACTTTGTTTTAATACGCGTTAAATCTATATCAATACTCGCGTAAAATCTGCGTTCGCGTTCATATCTGAGTGAGGTTCCATCGGCCTTCTGAACACTAAAGCTATTAAAATTTCCTCCTAACATTCCATAAGCACTATATCCAAGTGCAATGTTCAGCCACTTTGGGAAAGTGTTCGTTTTTTTTATAAAGGAAGAGGGACTGATACTTAACCAATAGGTTTGACCATTATAATCTTTCAAAATCTGAGTGTAAAAATTTTCTCCCAGCAATGAAGGGTTATATTGTGCAAGTCCACTTTTTGAATACGAAAATTTTAATTGTATTCGTTGTTCTTTCCATAAGGCCTCCTGAGTAATTGCAAGTGAAGTTCCGGCAACATTCGATAATTCGTCTCCCCATGAAAATCCCCATCCGTTGCTATAAGCATCGAGCATTTCAATGGCGCTCATGTACACAAGGCCAGAGGTTCCGCCGATAAAAAGTTTTTGGTTTTTTGTAAAGCCTGCCCATTCAAAAGCATTCATCATTAAGCGTGAGATCTGATAAGTAGTAAATGCATGTCCGGCTTTATCCATCTGTAGCCATTCATTGTTATCGTTAAAAAAATGGAATTTACCGGTGTTATACTGTTGGTACCAGGCATTATTAAGATACACAATAGAGCCTGATGTTAAGAGAAGAGATGAACCGAGTAGAATTGTTTTTCTGCACTTCAGTTTTTTTTGTAAAGAATCTTGTTGCGCCGGAATATTTCCCCACTTTAAAAAGATAATCACTGAAAAAAAAACAACTCGTTTCAACATGATTGCAAAGGTAGGGTTTTTAATTGCTCAGTAACGCAACATGAAACACCGGTGCATCGGTGTAAAAATATCACTCAAAAATCATTATAATCTACAAGGTCCTGCACCGATTTTAAATTCAGATCTTGTTTTTTTAAGTTCTTTGATTCTATCGGTATTTGCGTATTTCCGTTGGAAGTATTATTGTCGCCCCCGTCAATTGTATTATTTAAATCAATGGCATCATAAAGGTTCTTGTTGTTATAATATGATTTTGTTTTGCCGAATTTAAATACCAGACCTGCATTAAAGAAACCGGTGGGTTTCATATTCTGGTTATAAAAATAGGTATGATATGGAGTGTTTCTTTTTTCTTTATTGGCTTTTTCCGAATAAAATGTGACATTGTTTTTTGTGCTTAATCCTAATGCAACATAAAAATTAAACCAGTCGTTAACACGCACATCTGCACGGAATCCGGTATTGATTTCGTAGCGTGTAAAATGAAAGCTACTCGCGGAGCCAATGTAATAAAGTGAATCATGATTGGAGAAATTAAACATCCCTCCTTGCGGTTTTGTATAAAAGCTAATTGTGAATTTAGGGTTAACAGGTATGTTAAGACTAATGCTTCGCGGAAACTGAATACTCAGGTTAGTTCTGTCTAATCTTCCAAATCGTAAACCAATGAAAGGCAGATAATTCCGGTTACCCCACATAAATGATTTTGTTATTCCTATTCGCCAGTTAAAACGCGCGCTCTTATTGTGGCTGTATACGATGGTGCTGGCCATGCGGTAATAAGGTTTCGAAGATGAATAACTGACATCCCCGGTTACAAAAGGCGCTGCATCAATAAACCAAATTCCTTTTTTACCTGAATTAACAATTAATCTTACACCAATTCCCGCTTTAACCAGGTTGTGTGTGGGAATCCCATTAAAGGTAGGTTGTAACAACATATAATTGGCTGTTAATAATAAGTGTGTGTTTTTTTGAGCGCTGGTACTGTCATAAACAGGGTGTTCAAAGGTGGCTAAGGGTGTAGTTAATGAAAATATAAATTGGTTAACTCCATAACTTTTTAATTTCTTACTTAAAAAATCAAGTGTATCGCTAATGGATTGATTGGGTTTGCGGTATGCATCTAAAACTATAACCGTTTTAAAATAATGTTTAGGAAGTTTTAATTTTAAGCTGTCAAAAGATTCCTGCGCCTCAGTTTTATGAAGTAATAAGAAAAAAGCGCTGATGAGTACAAGCACTTTAAATATGTTTTTGTTGCTCACCAATTAATCACTTTTTTCTTTAATGCTGTTTATTATTTCACGTTTAAAATCATCTTCGGCGTTACGCAACTTCACTAATTTTTTTACGCCTATAATGGTTTTAATTTTTTCGCTGTACAATTTATGCAGGTCTACTTCGGCTTGTTTTGATTTTAAATCTAACTGTTGTAAATCTTCCGCTTCTTTTTCGCTAATATTATCAGAAGCTCTTTTAAAACTCTGGCGTAAATTTTTCCGGATGGCTTTTACTTTGTCATTGTATTCGTTATAAACAGGCCAGAATTTGTCCGCTTCATTTTTGCCGAGTTCGAGTTTTTTCTCTATAAAAGTAATGCGTAATGCCTCTACCTTGTCTTTATCGGTTTGCGCGATGAAGCTTAGCGGCTTGCAAAACAATCCTGTTAAAATTAATATTTTTAATGCGTTCTTCACTTATATTTCATCGAGTAACTCCTCGGTACTTAAATTTTTTAAACTGGTATCAGTTTTACTTTTATCTTTTTCCTGAGAGTTTTCAAGCTTCTCTTCCAGTTTTTTTGTGTTTACTATTTCATACAACTGATCATCATCCAGATTCTCCAGATTTTTAGTTTTTACCAGATCATTTTTGTCAATGCAGGCAAGTGTGCCGCAATCTTTAACTACAACAGGTTTAAAGAAAGAGCTGTAAAGCCATAAGCCCAAAGTAAGCGCAAAAACTGCCGCCGCTGCCGAATACCAGGTTTTAACACCGAATAATTGAATTACCTTCGGTTTTTTGTGAAGTATGTCAGTCAGTTTCGCTTCAGAATCTTTGAAATAATTTTTACTTACTGAAAAAGAATTTTGCTTTGAGATACGTGTTAAGTTGCCAAATGCTTCCGGTTCATTTTCGTTTTCGTTAAAAACTTTTCTTAGTTCAGAAACTTCCAATTCTTCAAAATAATTTTTCGGAACGCGATAATCTGTATCTCTTGAAATTCTTAATAACTCCGGGCAGCCAATTAGTTCAAGCTTATCTTCCGAATTTTCAAAATAATGTTTGGGAACTGTAAAGCCACTTTGTTTCTTTAATTTATTTAAATGAGAAAATTTTTTGTGCTCCTCCAGCCATTCAATTTTTGCTTTTATCGAGTTGGCAGATTTTTCAAAATAACCTTCCGGCACACCGGCATTCTCAGTGTTATCGTTCAGGTTATTATTTTCAAAATCTTTACTCATGGCTTTTTATAGACGATTTTTTTCTTCCAAAGTTTAAACGTTAACTAAAAATTCTTCCACTTTTTTAGCGGCAATATGGTAACTCGCTTTCAGCGCTCCAACTGAAGTTTCAAGGATTTCAGACATTTTTTCATAAGGCGTTTCGTCGTAATAACGCATATTAAATACCAAACGTTGTTTTTCGGGAAGCGTTAATATGGCCTGCTGCAGCTTAAGCTGAATTTCATCTCCTTCAAAATAATGGTCACTTTCAAGGCTTTTGCTTAATTGATATTCTATCGGATGAATGGAAGAGGTATTGGCCTTTTGTTTTTTTCGTAAATGGGTAAGTGATTCGTTGGTGGCTATCCTGTATATCCATGTGTAGAGCTGACTCTCTTCCCTGAAATTTTCCAATCCTTTCCAAACCTTGATATATGTATTTTGCAAAACATCATCACTATCATCATGATCAATCACAATTTTACGGATGTGCCAGTACAGTTGTTTCTGGTACTTGCCAATTAAGTGTGAAAGCGCGGTATTCCTCGTTCTTTCATCCTTAAAAAGCTCAATAATGGTTTTGTCTTCTATAACCGGCACGTAATGCTTTTTAATTTAGACGTAAAAATAAAGTAAAAGTTTAATTTTGTTGACGAATTATGGAACTGTTGCAAAAAATAAGAAAGTATGAAAGCATGCACATTGTTTTCTGGCTCATTAAAGATACCTGCTGGATGCTGGAACTAAAATGGCTTGGGGCAGTAATGATGGTGCCCACCTTAACTCTGGCCATTTACTTAATCTACAAAACACTTAAAACCCCAGATGTTTATATTAATACTGCCATTTTTTTCTGGATTGCGGCTAATAGCTTTTGGATGATGATGGAGTTTTTTAATGATAATCAGTACAAATATTTTGCTTCTATTCCGTTTGCTCTTGGTTTTGTTTTTGTGGCGATTTTTTATCTTAGCGGTGACTCTAAGATAACAGCCGATACCGACAATTAACCTGTTAAGCGAAAGGATCGCTTCTTATGTTCCGATTCTCTCAAAAAAATTGTAAAAAATGGCTTAATTCCATTAAATTTAGGGCTCAAAATTACCGGAACACATGATTGAAACCATTCCTTATAAAACCAAACATAAAATACGTATTGTAACAGCAGCTGCATTATTTGACGGTCATGATGCTGCCATAAACATAATGCGCCGCGTGATGCAAAGCACCGGCGCCGAAATCATACATCTTGGTCATGATCGCAGCGTACAGGAAATTGTTGATTGCGCCATACAGGAAGATGCCAACGCTATTGCTATTACCAGCTACCAGGGTGGGCACAATGAATATTTTAAATACATGCACGATCTTTTAAAAGAGCGTGGATGCGGACATATAAAAATTTTTGGCGGCGGAGGTGGAACTATTTTACCTTCCGAAATTGAAGAACTGCATAAGTATGGTATCACCCGCATTTATCATCCTGATGATGGGCGAACATTAGGTTTGCAGGGAATGATTAATGATGTGCTTAAACAAAGTGATTTTGCAACGGGCGCAAATTTAAACTTGGAAGCCAAACATCTGGCGGAACGGGATCATAAATCAATTGCCAAATTAATTTCTGCCGCGGAAAATTTTAATGAGGAAAGTAAATCTGTTTTAGATAAAATAAGGGCGGAAGCAAAAAAATCTATTACACCGGTTATTGGCATTACCGGTACCGGCGGTGCAGGAAAGTCGTCATTGGTGGATGAACTGGTAAGAAGGTTTTTATTGGATTTTCCGGATAAACATATTGGTATTGTTTCAGTTGATCCAAGCAAGCGCAAAACGGGTGGAGCATTGCTGGGCGACAGGATTCGCATGAACTCTATAAAAAATGAACGGGTATATATGCGTTCTCTGGCCACACGCCAGAGCAATTTAGCATTGAGTAAATATGTGCAGGACGCCATCGATATTTTAAAAGTTTCAGGTTTCGATCTGGTGATTATTGAAACTGCCGGAATAGGGCAGAGTGATACCGAAATTATTGAGCACAGTAACATGAGCTTATATATCATGACCCCAGAGTTTGGCGCCGCTACACAGCTCGAAAAAATTGACATGCTTGAATTTGCGGACATTGTTGCAATAAATAAATTTGATAAACGCGGCGCGCAGGATGCTTTGCGCGATGTGAAAAAACAATACAAGCGCAACCATAATTTATGGGAAATTAAAGACGAAGATATTCCGGTGTATGGCACCATAGCTTCACAGTTTAACGATCCCGGCACTAACACCCTTTATAAAGCTTTGATGGATAAGTTGGTTGAAAAAACCAAATGTAATTTAAAATCCAGCTTTAAAATAACAAACGAAATGAGCGAGAAGATCTATATCATTCCGCCAAACCGAACACGTTATTTAAGCGAAATTTCTGAAGCTTCGCGTACCTATGATAAATGGGCGAACGAGCAGGCTACCATTGCAGTAAAGCTTCAAAGTATCCGTAATACCATTCAAACTTTAAAAGATTCGAAGGTGGATGATAAGGATCGTATTATCAAAACCCTTGAAGAACAAGCGGAAATTATACGTTTAGATATCGATCCCCGTAATTTAAAAACGCTGGAAGGTTTTAATGATAAGAAAAAACAATATCAGAACGAATATTATATTTTTAAGGTTCGTGATAAAGAAATAAAAATAAAAACGCATTACGAAAGTTTGTCTCACTCTCAAATACCAAAGGTTTCAGTACCTAAATATTCGGGCTGGGGTGATATTTTAAAGTGGAGCTTGCGCGAAAATTTTCCGGGTGAATTTCCATATACTTCCGGTATATATCCTTTCAAACGTGAAGGCGAAGATCCAACAAGGATGTTTGCAGGAGAAGGCGGACCTGAAAGAACAAATAAACGTTTTCATTATGTGAGCCTCGGGATGCCTGCCCACCGCTTAAGCACAGCCTTCGATAGTGTTACATTGTATGGTAACGATCCTGATCACCGTCCGGATATTTATGGAAAGATTGGTAACTCCGGGGTAAGTGTTTGTTGTTTAGATGATGCCAAAAAATTATACAGCGGCTTTAATCTCGCAGATCCCAAAACATCTGTATCCATGACCATTAACGGTCCGGCTGCAACTATTGCCGCGTTTTTTATGAACGCTGCCATTGATCAGCAATGCGAATTGTACATTAAAGAAAATAAATTAGAGAAAGAAGTTGAAACTAAAATAGCGGAAATATTTAAAAAGAACGGAACTAAGCGTCCTGCCTACAATGATACTTTACCGGAAGGTAACAATGGCCTGGGTTTGATGTTATTAGGTGTTACCGGAGACATGGTATTGCCAAAAGAAGTGTATGAAAAAATTAAAGCGAGCACCTTGTCGCAGGTTCGTGGCACAGTTCAGGCCGATATTTTAAAGGAAGACCAGGCGCAGAACACTTGTATTTTCAGTACGGAATTTAGTTTACGCGTGATGGGGGATGTACAGCAATATTTTATCGATAAGAATGTACGTAATTTCTACTCGGTGTCTATCAGTGGATATCATATTGCCGAAGCCGGCGCTAATCCTATTTCGCAGCTGGCCTTTACTTTATCAAACGGATTTACCTTTGTTGAATATTACTTAAGCCGTGGAATGAACATTAATGATTTCGCGCCTAACTTATCGTTTTTCTTTAGTAATGGCATTGATCCTGAATACAGCGTGATTGGACGCGTAGCCCGTCGCATTTGGGCCAAGGCTATGAAGCAGAAATACGGAGGCAACGAAAGAAGTCAGATGCTGAAATACCATATTCAAACGTCGGGTCGTTCATTACATGCGCAGGAAATTGACTTTAACGATATTCGTACCACTCTGCAGGCCTTGTATGCCATTTACGACAACTGTAACTCTTTGCATACTAACGCCTATGATGAAGCCATTACTACTCCTACTGAAGAATCTGTAAGAAGGGCTATGGCCATTCAGCTTATCATTAACCGCGAACTTGGATTAGCTAAAAATGAGAATCCATTACAGGGTGCGTTTATTATTGAAGAGTTAACTGATCTTGTGGAAGAAGCCGTGTTAAAGGAGTTTGACAGTATAACGGAACGCGGCGGTGTATTGGGTGCCATGGAAACCATGTACCAGCGAAGCAAAATTCAGGAAGAAAGTTTGTATTAAGAAACACTTAAGAATAATGGCGAGTACCCTTTAATTGGGGTAAA
>JAOQAF010000122.1 GCA_025963735.1 Bacteroidota bacterium | reverse complement strand
CTTACCGAAATCCCGCAATCTTTTACGGCCATTCGTGTAATTTGTCGTTTTTCTTCTGGGGTTACCTGAACAGATAGTACTTCCCGCTTTTTTTCTGTTTGTGCTTCTAAAACCGTTGTTTTTTCCGCCGTTTTCGTTGCGTCTGTTTTTGTTTCCATTTTTGTTTTTTTTTATAATTTATATTCATATAAAGATACAACATGCTGCAACCCTTGTCAATACTGCAAAATTGAGCATCATGCACAATTATAAAGCATACTCATATAAGCCAAGTCTATTAGATCACACAAAACCTTTAGGGTGTTTAAATTTCAAACGCTTAAAAAACTAATTACCCTTTTAAAAAAGACCGGCTTAAAAACAAATTCATGGTAACATATTGTTTTAGTTTACTTATCAAAAAACTATGGTCTTCAAAATTGATAGTTGTAAACTATGGTTTACTTAGTGTTTACGGGTAGTTTAGCGTTTTGTTTTTGTCTGTCATACATGAATATTATCTAAATATTCCATGAGTTTACTTATCTAATAACATACTTGCATAATTTAAATAGGGGTATCATATTAAAACAATTTTCAACCGACTGTACCGACTGAATAAGCTTAAGCACCTTAAAAACAATTATTTAAAAAAAGTATTACACCGACTGCGTTTTGATTGCAACCGACTAAAAAAAACCTTTAATTCAGTCGGTGACAGTCGGTTAACAGTCGGTTGTTTTTTATTCAACCGACTGTTGTAATCTATTGATAATCTAATTGTTATTTTATTTAGTCGGCACAGTCGGTTGAGAACAAGAAAAAAAGGGGGTACTATGATTTTTTATTAAAATCAATAATAAACAAAAAAAGCCCCGAAATTTCGGGGCTTAAACGGCATCTGTCTTTATGCGGTTTATGGGGTATTTTTTATGATTGCCTAAAAATTATCCAATTTTGATTATTCGTTCTTTGGCAGTCTTCATTTTTTATCTCATTGTAGCCAGGAGAGTATTTAGCGTAATCTTTAAGCCATTTAGTAAAAGTCTTAAGTAGTTTATTATGTTTATGCTCCATAATGTCAGGATATGCCTTTAAAAATCTTATGTGCATTTCTGACCGATCTATTTTATGATCAAATTTTAAATTTTCAGATTCCATAAACTCTATAAACTCCGGGCATGTATTATCTCTTAATTTCCTTTTTGATAAATTTATTTCTTTTGGAGTAATTAAACCCCGGTCTAAATAAACCCATAAACAATACATCATTAAATTATCAAACTTGTTCCATTCCTCAACGCTCCAGTCCGTAAAAAACCAATGTTTAAACTCATCTTTAGGCTGAAACTTATCAGTATAAAGGTGTGCGAATTCAAATTCAATACTTCTGTCTTTAGAGCTGGCGCCATCCAATTTAATAGTTTTGTTTGTTGAAACGATCATTTTGGTTTTTATTGTGAACGGTTGTTGATTTTTCTTATCTATGGTAATGCCTTCCGTTATATCATTATAAAGCACCTCAAAATCGAAATTTTTCTTAGCATCATTAAGATGTACAATTTGTGTATCTAAATCACACATGGAGTACTTATATCTATTAGCGGGGTCAAAATCTTTCCCTGGTAGCTCTTTATACTGTTTTAGATGACTTAGTCCTTTAGCAAATAAAGTTTTACCTGTTCTTCCTTCTGCGTCGTCTGAAATTTTACTATCTGTTAAAATAGTCGCTTTAAGCTTTGTTTCGTAATAACTATGTAAGTTATAACCTGCAATAGAACACAGCGAAAAAAACCGATCCTTATTTTTATCACTCACATTTAACATGAATTTACCGAAAACAGGGAGATCTTCGCTCCCCATGCTTTTTAAATCTATATAAGAAAATTCACGATTAATTATTTGGCCCTTCCAAACATGACCCTTCAATTGATTGTAATTAAATAAATCCCATCCTCCTTTGGTAACCTTAACAAAACCATTTTTAAAATAAATAAAACTTTCTGTTTGGCTGTCGGTGTTAAAGTTTATGGCTTCATTTTTTGTCAGTAATGATAGCCGGCTTATATTAAAATAATGTGAGGGATTTTTATAAAACTTATCAATTACAATATCTTTAGTTAAACCCTTTCCTAAATCATCTTTAAGTCCTTTTAAATACTCAATAAAAAAATCTTGTATTTGTGTTATAGTAACCTCAGAAACCACTTGATTTTGAACCCGAACGAATAAAAAAGTCTTGTCTATATCAAACCTTCTAAAGCCAAAATTTAAAAGTAATTCTGTCCATTTCCTATAATTAATTTTTATGTCTTTTACCTCTTCACCACTATAAACAGGCTCAAAGAATAACGAGGACTTTTTTTCTACTTGATCCTCAGGATTAATTTCCGGCGTTAGACCTTCAAAAATGGCGTCTGCAAGATCATAACCATCTGTTTTGTCAGGGAATAAATAAACGGGCTTAAAATTAACATTGTACGATTTTAGTTTTTTTAAAGTGGAGTTTTCTTGGCCAGCCTTATCCGAATCACCAATATAATAAACCTCTCGCTTTAACAATATCTGTACCTTCTGAACGGTTAACCCGTTGCTTCCACCCGTAGCTAACCAATCGAATTGAGGATAAAAATAACTTGCTATAAATGCGGTTTTTTCGGCTTCAACCAAGCAAATAATTTTATTATCGCTTAACAGGTGTTCACCATAAAGACACGTTAAATATTTAGTTCCTCTTTCTGCTTGGAGAGAGAAAGGAAATTTGTCCTTGTTTCTTTTACAATTGTCGTTATACTCAATTTTCTTAACGTTTACGGCCTTCTTTTTGTTTTGAAGTATAAAGCAGGTATTAATACCTTCCCCGCCAATAGCCCAGCTTTTAAAATGATCCAGCGATATATTTAATTTCACCCTACAAACTTTGTGAAAGTTAGTGTTTTGATTATCCATCAATCCGCTTAAATAATCATCATTTGGGTAAATAATTTGCGGCTCACTGTCTTTTTTGTTGGTTTGTTCCGGGCCGTTCGCTAATTCTTTATACAGTGACTTTTTTATTTCTGCACTTTCATTGGCCGGGTTATTATGATAATCGCATTTATTTTTATGATCACATATCCCAAACTCCCGAGGTAAATTTTTATAATATCTAAAACATTTCGGTTTTGTACAATTTGGACACGTGCCTTTTTGGGCTGGGCTTTCTTCTAACTGAAATTTATATTTTGTGTTGGTGGTTGTTTGCATAAGGGTTAAGGGGGATAAAATAAAAAGCCGTGGTTAGCGGCTTTTATTGATATTTAAACGTAATACGTAATCGCTTCTGTGGTTATCTCTTTATATTGTTTGAATTTCCCTATTGTATAGTCAAGGTGTACTATCTCCTCCATTAATAAAGCCTTTCTCTTAGTTAGAACGTCAATACTATTTTGAAATAATTTTTGTTCCCTAAGCGCAATGGCTTTAGAAGTATAAAATATGTTTTTAGCTTTTTTCTTTTCCATAATTCAATTTTAAATGATTAATGTTTTCGGGTGAGCTTTATATACCGCATCTATTAGTAAAACAATCTCACGGTAAACAAAAAAATAATTACTTCTTTCCATGTTATCCCACATATCAGCCGAAGGACTTTCAAAAGCAAGATGTAAAAGGGTAAATAGTTTTTCGTTTGTTTCTTTTGGATCTTCGTTTCTTTCAATAAAACGATTAATAGCTTCTTGAAGCTCGGCTGTAGGTTGAAATTCTGTAACCGGCGTTACTGACTTAGTTTTAGTTTTTAGTTTTGTAGCTAAATCTACTTGTTGTTCTTTTTTTTGTACTTTTGACATAGTTGATGGTTTTAATTGTTATTGGTGTAATGATTAAATCGAATTTTTTATAACGCTACTGGTTCCAGCCAGTAGCGTTTATTTTGCGCCTTGTTTACATCTCTCTTCCACAAAATTTAAAACTTCCTCTCTTTTAAAATAGCACCTGGCCTGTTGAGAGGAACCCCATTTAACCAGGTTAAGCCAACCATTTTTTACATACCTATCAACGGTGCAGGCAGACACTTTTAAAATTCGGGCTACTTCCCCCTTGGAAAGTAGGCCCAAATCAATTTGTAACTCTTTTTGGTAAGAAGGTTCATTTTTGTTTAAATTAGCAGAAGTTTTCATTTTTGTATTTTTTATATGAGTAATTATGTATTAATAAGACAAATCTAACTACAAAAATGATATATTTTACATCATTTTGTGTATTTTTGATATCATTTTAGTTAATTACCACAAAATCAATTGTTTAAAATATACTCTGTTAATAAATATGAGCGTTAATAAGAAAATAATAGACCTTTTAAGGGTTTTAAATATTCCGCAAGCCGCTTTAGCGGAAAAGCTCGGTATGGCTCAATCTAATTTAAATCGCCTTCTAAATTCAGAGGATTTAAAGGTTTCGCAGCTTATTGAAATATCTAAATCGTTAAATGTTAGTCCTTCACATTTTTTTGATGGTTCTGAAACTATTAATAAAAACGAACTCGACGCATGTAAAAAAAGGGTTGAAGAACTGGAAGAAATGCTATCCGATAAAAGAAAGATCATTCAAGACAATCAGCGCACGGAACTCATGGGCTATATCAGAAGAACTGAAAATACGCTTAATAAAAATTTTAATTTAAAGAAAGATACAAAAACTTTACTTATAAATAAAGTTTATGAAACAATAGAAAAACATATTAAGTCAGGCAAAGCCGGAATTCTGTGGCTTTGTGATTTTGATAACGAAGATGAAATAATAAGATTTATTAATGAGGAATTAGAAAAAATTAGTCCCACTTAGCTTTAATTAATCCCTCGCTTATCATCTGTTCATTTAAATGAATGTATTTTTGAGTTGTTTCTAATTTACTGTGTTGTAAAAGTCTCATAAGAATGGGCGCTGACACTTTATTAGCCATATAGGTACCGAATGTTTCACGGCCTATATGAAAAGTAAGATCCATATCAATTTTAGCAAGCGCAGCAATAATTTTTAATTCCCGGTTAATATAAGGGTGTGAGAATTTCCTAAATATAAACTCATTTTCTTTATTGAAATATTTATTTAAAATTTTAATTGGCCTGCTCGTTTTTGTCTTCTTTATTGGGAATAATTCCATCAAGGGTAAAACGGCATGTTTGTTAACTTTAACTGTAAAAAAATCGAGGGTTAAACCTTTATCAGTATTTTTAACGTAATCTGTTTTAAGATTTGTTATGTCTGAAATTCTCAGGCCGGTATAACAGGCAAATAAAAACATATCTCTTATTTTTTCAAGCTTATCTTCGTATTTTTCAAATTTCAAATCCTCTAATAGTAATATTTGGGTCCAGGTCAAGACCACTCTCTTGGTTTTAATTTCCTTAACAGGCACTTCTTTACAAGGGTTTGCGAACTCATAAATACCACTTCTAATTGCTATTTCAATATTGGCTTTAATGTTTTTACGGTGCTTTCTAATTGTGTTTTGCGCCAGCTTCTTACCAAATAAATAATTCACATAATCTTTAATAAAAGAAACTTTAAGATCAGTAAACAAAACATCCTTGTTATTATTGAATTCTTTAAACGTCTTTAGTGTATTGTAGTGTTGGGTTTTTGTTCCGGGTTTAAAAGCATTATTATTTTTTACCTGGTTAAAAGCATATTCGGAAAAGGACCCTGTTCTAACCTCTTGCTTTCTAAAAATGTCTTTAATGTTGTCCAGGGTAAAAGGTAGTTTCTTGGCTTCGTTTAATCTTCTTGCTTCCTTAACTTTTTCGATCATCTTGTCAAGCTCGTCATTTAAAAGATTGGCGTCTGAGTGCTTACTATTAAGCCTTTCTTTTTCTTTATCCCATTGCCCCGGCAAAACTTTAATTTTAGTGCTAAAAAAAATGCGCTCTCCCTGGTAATATGGTACAAATTCAATTAAACCTTTATCAGTCGGTTTCTTAATTGTTTTCTTTCTATCAAATATAAATCTGAACTCGATTCTCATGTTTTTTAATTTAATTTTTGTTACCTTTTATAGTGCTTTTCTGAAAGGGTAACAAAATGGTAACAAAATCGTGTTAAATGATGATTAATTAATATACAGCAACGTTAGGAATAAAAAAGATGCAATTGGCTGAAAGCCTTTGTTATTACTGTAAGGTGAGTAATGTTGAGTAAAGATAAGTAATAAAAAAAGCCACCTGAATTGGTGGCTTTGGTAGTCCCACTTGGATTCGAACCAAGGACCGCAGGTTTAGAAAACCTGTGCTCTATCCAACTGAGCTATAGGACCAAATATCGGTTGCTAAAGTATATTTAGCATGATTTTCAGGTCGGCAAAGATAAAAAAAAGAATTAGTTATCGCAATTATAATTATTTTAGTGCTCTATCGTTATTACCACTGCAGCTTTCTGTCATCATAGTTAATTACAATGTCAAACACTTTTTAGAACAGTGTCTTTACTCAGTTTTTAAAGCCCTCGATAAAATTGATGCTGAAGTTTTTGTTGTAGATAATAATTCCGTTGATGGCTCAGTGGCGCTTATTAAACAAAAATTCCCGCAGGTTAAATTAATTATAAATACGGTTAATACAGGTTTTTCGGCAGCAAACAATCAGGCCATAAAACTTTCACAGGGTAAATATGTGTTATTGCTGAACCCCGATACTGTAGTACAGGAAGATACATTCGTAAAAACACTGGCCTTTATGGAGTCGCACCCAGACGCAGGCGGCCTTGGAATTAAAATGCTTGACGGCCTCGGAAATTTTTTACCTGAAAGCAAGCGCGGACTTCCTACCCCTTCCGTAGCTTTTTATAAAATTTTTGGGTTAGCCAAACTTTTTCCAGGCAACCGTAAATTCGGACAATATCATTTAACTTTTCTCGATAAAAATAAAAATCATCAGGTGGATATTTTAAGCGGCGCTTTTATGCTGATGCGCAAAGAAACACTTGATAAAGTTGGGCTTCTCGACGAAACATTTTTTATGTACGGAGAAGATATTGACCTCAGTTACCGGATTACACAAGGGGGGTATAAGAATTATTATTTTGCCGAAAGCAGCATTATTCATTATAAAGGCGAAAGCACAAAAAAAAGCAGCGTTAATTATGTGTTGGTTTTTTATAAGGCGATGGCTATTTTCGCTAAAAAACACTTCAACAAAAGCCATGCGCGCACCTTCCACCTGCTCATTTATTTTGCTATTTATTTAAGGGCGGCCGCAGCTATAACCGGTCGTTTTTTAAAACAACTTTTCTTTCCTGCCATTGATTTTGTTTTAATTTTATTAGGACTCTACTTTTGCAAAAATTTATATGAAGTGTATTTTAAGCTTTATCCTAACTTTTATTCAAAGGAAATTTTAAAGTTATTTTTTCCCCTTTATACGCTTATATGGATGTTTTTTACCTATCTCAGCGGAGGATACGACGTACCTTTAAAATTGTGGAAAATGATTCGTGGGGTTTTAGCGGGATCGGCCTTCATTCTGATTCTTTATTCGTTATTACCTGAATATTATCGTTTTTCGCGCGCCCTGATTCTTATTGGTTCAACTTACGCCCTTTTAACTTATCTGGTTACCCGTTTAATTTACCATTCATTAAAAATAAAACAATTTAAACTTGGAGGCATTAAAAATAACGCAAGGATTGCCATCATTGGAAGTGAACAAGAGTTTCTGCGGGTTAATAATCTTTTAAAACAAACGAAAATAAATGCTGAGTTCACAGGCTTTGTAAGCTCAGAAAATAACGGAACAAGAAATGAATTTTATATAGGGTCGTTTCATCAGATCAATGAAATAATTGATGTTCATAATGTTCAGGAAATTATTTTTTGTGCAAGAGATGTTTCTTCGCAGGAAATAATTGATAAAATGATAACTCTTGTAACCAAAGGAGTGGAGTTTAAAATTGCTCCTCCTGAAAGCCTGTCTATTATTGGAAGCAGCAGTATCGATACGGCGGGTGATTTATACGTTATTGACATTAACAATGTTGGAAGACCGGAGAACAGGCGAAAAAAACGTTTACTTGATCTAATTGTAAGCGGGGTTTTCCTGATGTTCTTCTGGATATTGATTTGGTTTGAGGATAAAAAAATTAATTTTCTTGCCAATTGTTTTCGTGTATTGTTCGGAGTTTATTCCTGGGTAGGATACGGCAAGGGGCCGCGCAAAGATTTGCCTTCCATCCGCCCATCGGTATTAACTCCTGCCTATGACATTCCGCCGGCTTCTGAGGAACGCATCAATAAATCATTTTTAAATTATTCCAAGGATTATAAAATCGAAAACGATTTAAGGATCATAGCCCGGCAAATCAAAAAGCTTGGTGAATAGGAGTTCTACAATTGTTAAACTTTGTTTAGGCTTTTGTGAGAATCAAAATTTATCTTCACTTTTAATACAAACTCATATTATGAAAAATCTCATTCTTATTTTATCCTTCGTTTTTGCATTTACAGGGTTACAATCACAAACGCAAAACCCGGTGAGCTGGCATGCCACATATAAGAGCATTTCAAAAACAGAAGGCGAAATAATAATTACAGCCCTCATTGAAAATGGCTGGCACACTTATTCACAAAGAGATACCAAGGCCGGACCTATTCCTACCTCCTTTAAATTTATACCCTCAAAACAATATTCGTTAATTGGAAAAACAGAAGAAAGTAATGCTCATGAAGAATATGTAAAAGCCTTTGAAGCTAAAATTTTGGTGTTTACCGCAAAAGCAGAATTCAAACAAAAAATAAAACTTACCGGCAAGGACATCCCGGTTGTAAATTTTAAAATAGAATACATGTGTTGTAACGACATGATGTGCCTGCCTCCAAAAACTATAGACCTGAGCGTTAAAGCGCAATAAAAAAATAATGGTATTTTTATCCATAAAAAGTTTTTAATCCGGTAAAGATTTATGAAAAAGTGTCTCCTGTTTTTGGTTTTATGTATTACATCTCTTTACGGGCAGGAGAGTCCGGTAAGCTGGGAACTGCAATCCAAAAAAATATCAGATTGCGAGTACGATCTGCTGTTTAAAGCCACCATTAAGGAGCCATGGCACATATATTCGATTCACAAAAACACTTCGAAAGAAGCGGAAGACATATGGCCCACTACCATCCTGTTTAAAAAATCAAAAGATTACAGCCTAGTAGGAAAATTAAAGGAAACGGAACCTCACACAGGGTATGATAAAGTCTGGGAAACCGTTGTTTCTTCCCATCCTAAAAAAGCAATGTTCACCCAGCGTATAAAACTGAATTCCTCCGAAAAGGTTAAAATTACCGGTTCCTATGAAGTGCAGGCGTGCACTGATGAAATGTGCACACGGCCGCCTGTTGACAAATTTGAATTTTTATTAGAGGGAGGCAAGGCCTGTGCTCCGCCTGACACAAACGTTTCAAAAACTGTATCCGCTGATACCACTTCGATAAAAATAAATACAATTGTTGCCGCTAACCCTTCCGTTACTCCAATGGCCGCTAAAGAAAATTCAAGTCAGGGTACAGAAGCAATGAGCTGGTGGGCCATTTTTTTGGCAGGTTTTATAGGAGGATTTGCAGCTTTACTTACCCCATGCGTGTTTCCAATGATTCCGATGAATGTTAGTTTTTTTACCAAACAATCTAAAACAAAAAAACAAGGTGTTAGAAATGCGCTTATTTATGCCTTTTTTATTATTGTTTTATATGTGGGACTTGGTCTTGGAGTAACTCTTATTTTCGGAGCGGGGGCTTTGCATAATTTATCTACCAATGTATGGTTTAATCTTGCCTTTTTTGTTTTACTGCTTGTGTTTGCCGCTTCCTTTTTAGGCGCTTTCGAAATTGTATTGCCAAGTTCCTTTGTAAATAAAATGGATGCTAAATCCGATAGAGGAGGCATCATTGGTATATTCTTTATGGCCTTTACTCTAGCTTTGGTTTCTTTTAGCTGTACCGGTCCTATTATCGGAACATTATTGGTTCAGGCGGCCGCAGGTGGTGGAATTGGCGGGCCTTTCTGGGGCATGTTCGGCTTTGCTTTAGCGCTAGCTCTTCCGTTTGGCTTGTTTGCTGCCTTTCCGGGATGGCTTAATTCATTACCTAAATCCGGGGGCTGGCTTAATTCTGTAAAAGTTGTTTTAGGATTTCTTGAACTTGCCCTTGCTTTAAAATTTGCTTCCAATGCCGATTTGGTATGGCAAACAGGAATTTTAACCCGCGAGGTTTTTATCGGATTATGGATTGTTATTTTCGGATTACAAGGTGTGTATTTAATGGGTGGCTTTAAAACCTCTCACGATAGTGATCTTAAACACGTGTCCGTGACTCGCTTATTCTTCGCTATTGTTTCGTTTTTCATTACCATATATTTAATTCCTGGTATGTGGGGCGCTCCTTTAAAATTATTCAGCGGCATACTTCCGCCTCTTGAGTATTCCGAATCACCCCACGGCTTTGGCGGTTCGCAACAATCCTCTGAAACAAGCAGTCTTGATCCCGAATTTGCAAAGTATATGGAGGTAAATAAAAACGGAATCATTCATTTTAAAAACGATTATGATCACGCATTAGCCTATGCAAAAAAAGTTGGGAAACCTTTAATGGTAGATTTTACAGGGCATGCCTGCGCCAATTGCCGTAAAACCGAAGACAATATCTGGCCTGATGCCGAGGTAAAAAAACTTTTAAATAACGAGGTTGTATTGGTATCCTTATATGTTGATGATAAACGCGCTCTTGATCCGAAAGATTTTATGAAAGTTCAGTGGTACGGAAAGGAAAGAGATATTACCGATATTGGTGACAAATTTAAGTACATGGAAGAAACCCTTTACGGACAAAGCACACAGCCGCTTTACATTCTGCTCGATCATAACGAGAAAAAATTGAATGAAGTTAGAAGTTATAATGCAGGAACTGATGAGTACAAGAAATGGATGAATGAAGGAATATCCAATTTCAAAGCGAAAAAATAAATTAAAGCTTACTTAATTCTCCCTACAATTCCTATCTGAAAAACAAAGGGACTCGGATAAATAGAATACTTTGCATTATAGGTGAAATTATACATTAAGGAAGTGTTAAACACAACGCTTTGCCCTATTGGCTGACTGTAGCCTGCACCGCCCATTACATAATCAATCCAGATTTTTTGATTAGGGTTTTTGAAATTATAAATGTCGGGCTGAAGTAATTTATCAAATTGGCCCTGCAGAAAAAAGCTTGGAGTAAAACTATATCTTATATAGGAGTGTCCGCCAAAAATAGATTGCGAATACTTTCCGGAAGAGCCGTAATCCACATGTGTGTAATTATAGATCATGCCAACACCTACATTCACATTATCCAAAATCATATAACCAATTGAAGGTGATACATAAATAAAAGTGGGATTGCCAAAATATGCCTGAAAATTACCACCGTAGGTAAATTTTTCTTTCCATGCATTGTCCTTCTTTCTTTTTTCGGGTTTTGTACCCGCAGGTTTATCACCGGTATAAACACTATCCGTTTGAGAATGTAATGAGCCTGAAACAGAAAAAATAAAAACTAATATGTTAAATAATTGTTTCATCTCATTATCTTTATAACAAATTTACAAAATATGTTGGTATTAGTTACAGGCGCGTCCAGAGGCATAGGATTTGAAATCGTAAAACAACTTGCAAATACGTCGGGCATTTTTGTTATTGCCGTTTCAAGAAACATCGCCCCACTTACTAATCTAGTTAAGCAATCCAACACCGGTAATATTTTAACTATTAAGGCGGACATTAATCATGCAAGTGAATTAAAACGCATTGCATCCACACTAAAAAAATTAAATTTAAAACTCGATGTTTTAATTAATAACGCCGGCCAGATTGTAAATAAGCCATTCCATAAAATTTCATCCAGAGAATTAACTTCGGTTTATTCAGCTAATCTTTTTGCTCCATTCCATTTAATACAACACTTACTTCCTTTTTTCAATCCTAAAAACCGTACACATATTGTAAATATTAGCAGTATTGGAGGCATACAGGGAAGTTCGAAATTTGCAGGACTAAGTGCCTACAGCAGCAGTAAGGCCGCATTATGTAGTCTTACCGAATGCCTGGCGGAAGAGTTCAGAACCAAAAACATAGCAGTGAACTGTCTTGCGCTTGGTGCCGTACAAACTGAAATGCTAAACACTGCTTTCCCCGGTTACAAAGCACCCCTGCAGCCCAAACAAATGGCAGAGTATATCTGTAACTTCGCATTAACGGCTCACAATTATTTTAATGGCAAGATAATCCCCGTTTCATCAACAACCCCCTAATAAATATGAATAAATTAATTGTCCTCTTATGTATGTGTTTTGCTTTGTCAGGTATTGCACAAAAAAAACTCAAGGTTGAGTTAACTTTTAAATATACAAAACCATATTGCGGAGGAGCAAAGCCTACAGCGGCCATGGTAGAAGAATCCAAAAAAGAACTGCCGCTGCCAAATCACCGCCTATACGTTTACCAGGATAATAAATGCATTGATTCTTTAAGAACCAACGACAGCGGCAACGTGATCGTTAAATATTATCCAGGAACTTATTTTTTGTTTGAAACCTGGAAACATTTCAAAAAAACGCCTGACAGTTCTCCGGCCAAAGATTTTTTTGGTGATTGCCTTGCAAAAGAGTGGGCAAAACCAAATTATAAGGTTGTTATTGCTGAAGACGATTTAAAAATGATTTATTATGAAATAAGTTTAAGCAGATGTTCTAATCAGTATCCCTGTTTAAAAGTAAGGCATTTGCCTTCTCAGATAAAGCGTAAATGAAAAAAGGGTATCTGATACTTTTTTTAATTTTAAGTCAGCTCTTCCGTTCACAAACCATAACACAAACAATACGGGGTGTTGTTGTTGACAAGCAAAGCCAGACTCCTTTGCCCGGAGTTATTGTAATGATAATGAATACAGAGCCTTTACTCGGATCGTCCACGGATGAAAACGGCGAGTTTAAAATTTCAAACGTGCCTGTTGGCCGCTGGCAATTGAAGTTCAAAATCATTAACTATAAAGAAAAATACATCACCACTATTTTAAATTCAGGTAAAGAATCTATCCATAATGTAGAGCTTGAAGAAAACGCGGTGCAGGGAGAAGAAGTTACCGTAATTGCCGAACAGGATAAAACAAAAAACAATAACAAGATGAGTACCGTTAGTTCAAGGGTATTCAGCGCCGAAGAAGCGGCCCGTTATGCCGGCAGCCGTAATGACCCCGCACGCATGGCCGCTAACTTTGCAGGGGTAAGCGGCGCCAACGATTCACGCAACGATATTATCATCCGCGGAAACTCTCCCATGGGAGTATTATGGCGCCTGAACGGCTTAGACATACCTAATCCCAATCATTTTGGCAACGCAGGTTCAACGGGAGGGCCGGTAAGTATCTTAAACAATAACACCCTTGATAATTCTGATTTTATGACCGGTGCTTTTGCAGCCGATTACGGAAATGCAACGGCCGGGGTATTTGATCTAAGAATGCGTAAAGGCAACAATGAAAAATTTGAATTTTTAACGCAGATTGGTTTCAATGGTTTTGAAGTAGGAGCTGAAGGACCGCTTAACAAAAAAAAGAATGCTTCTTTTCTTATAGATTACCGCTACTCTACCCTTTCCGTTTTTAAGGCTCTCAACATTGACTTTGGAACAGGCGATGCTATTCCCCAATATCAGGACCTTACATTTAAAACAGATGTAAGTACACAAAAAGCCGGTAAATTTTCTTTTTGGGGCATTGGCGGCTTGAGTTATATAGCACTTTTGGAAAGCAATAAAAAAGCCGGTCAGGATCTTTACGGATACAGCTCCCGTGACACTTATTTTCGTTCTAATGTTGGTGCTAGCGGCATTTCACACACTTACCTTTTTAAAAACAATTCCTATATTAAAACCAATGCCGGAATTAGCGGCTCTTACAATTACATCATTGCCGACCGCATTGACACATCGTTTAAAACTCCAAAAAATTTAAAGCCTGAGTATAGACAGGAAACTAAAACCATTCATTACACATTAAATTCTACTTATAATAAAAAATTCAGTTCCAAAGATTTTGTTAATACCGGCGTGTACGCTGATTTTTTTAACACACTTTTTATCGACAGCAGCGATGTAACATTTGGTTATAACACATTTGTAACCTTAAGAAATTACAAGGGTAACAGTGCTTTAATAAGGGGGTTTCTGCAATGGCAACATAAATTTACCGATAACTTTTTAGTGAATGCAGGTGTTAGCAATCAGTATTTTTTATTGAATCAATCCAACGCGGTAGAACCAAGATTAGGCTTGAAATATTCACTAACAGGCAAACAGAGCTTGAGCCTTGGAGGAGGCCTGCACAGCCAGTTGCAACCGGTGTATGTTTATTTTGCCAGCGAAACAATTAATGGAGTAAGAAAAGAGACAAATAAAAATCTTGACTTTACAAGAGCCGCGCACGCAGTAATAGCTATGATAACAGCTTTGCACCGAACTTCCGATTAAAGACTGAAATTTATTATCAGTACATATACAATGCGCCGGTAAAAAATTATCCTTCTTATTTTTCAGCTTTAAATCTTGGCGCAGATTTCAACAGCCCAAATATTAGCCAATTGGTGAGCCAGGGAACAGGCACTAATTACGGCATGGAAATAACCCTTGAAAAATTTTACAGCCGTGGTTATTATTTTCTTTTCACCAGCAGTCTCTTCCAAAGCAAATATAAAGGAAGCGATAAGATCGAACGCAATACCGCGTTTAATGGAAATTACGTTTTTAATCTGTTAGCGGGAAAAGAAATAAAGCTCAATCAGAAACACACCCTCAGCCTGGATCTAAGAGGCACTTTTGCCGGGGGAAAACGCTATACGCCTATTGACATCCCTGCCAGCGTCGCGGCGAAGAATGAAGTTGTTGATGAAAGTAAAGCCTATTCCATGCAATATCCCGAATACTTTAGAATTGATGCCAAGCCCGGTTACAGATTTAACGCAAAAAAAATAACTCATGAGTTTAGCATCGACATTCAAAATGCAACCAGACATTTAAATGTATTTCAAAATTCATATGATATAAAAAATGAAACCATTAAAACGGATTATCAGCTTAAGTTCTTTGTTATTCCACAGTACCGCCTACTTTTTTAGAACGCATATCCTAATTTAACTAAAAAATACTTTTATTCATTTTACAAACACTACCTTTAAGGCCATGAAATTTTCGTTAAATATTTTTGTTATTTTTTTAATAATGGCTGCTTCTACGGCCAGTTGTCAAAAAAAGATGCATAAGATAAAAATAAGTTACATTCAACCTTATTGCGGCGGAGCGCGCCCTTCGCCGGAAATGGTTGCCGAGGGAGAAAAGCTTAGGCCTTATGCCGGGAAAACAATTATTATAATATCTGAAAAAGGAAAAGCGGACTCTGCTAAAACGGATAACGAAGGATACATTCATCAAAAACTGGCACCCGGAAAATATAAACTTTTTGAGCCATGGCGCTATCACAAAAAAACTCAAACCGGCGAACCCGAAAAAGATTTTGATAAGGATTGCCTTAAGACCGAATGGTCGAAACATTTTATGGAGGTAATAGTTACAAAAACCACACTCACGCAAAAATCAGATAATCCAATAATTCAAAACTGTTCATGGGACGCGCCTTGTCTTAGTGAAACACTCAAAATGCAAAGAAGGCCAGAATAATTATGAATTTGCTCTCCATCAATAACCTTTCAAAAGCATACGGTGCTAAGGTTTTATTTCAAAAAATTAGTTTCGGTATTAATTACGGTGAAAAAGTTGCCCTTGTGGCGAAAAATGGTTCCGGCAAAACTACGCTCTTTAAAATTCTTAAAGGAATTGAAATTGCCGATGAAGGCGAAGTTGTTTTCAGAAGGGATATTACAGTGGGCTTTCTCGATCAAAATTTTTCATTCGACGAAACACTAACTATTCAACAACTGGTAGATAACGCAGATAACAAATTCGTAAAAGCAATTAAAGATTACGACGCTGCAATAAAACTTAGCGAAACCTCTTCCTCCGATCAAACAGCGGATAAGCTGGAACAGGCGCTTAATCAAATGAATCTAATCGACGCATGGGATTATGAAAAAAACATTACTGAAATTTTAACCAGACTTGAAATAACTAATACCGATCAGGTAATTAAAACACTTTCAGGCGGACAGAAAAAAAGAGTGGCACTTGCTCTTACCCTGATTAATCGTCCTAATCTAATTATCATGGATGAGCCAACCAATCATTTGGATATTGACATGATCGAATGGCTTGAGAATTTTTTACAAGATGCCTCTTTAAGTATTTTACTTGTAACCCATGACCGGTATTTTTTAGACGAAGTATGCGATAAAATAATTGAAATAGACAATACAGAACTTTTTGAATACAAAGGTAATTTTGATTATTACATTGAAAAAAAGGCTGAACGTGAGCAAATACGAAACGCTGAAGTTGACAAAGCCAGGAACCTTTACAGGCGTGAAGTTGTTTGGGTTAGAAAAATGCCAAAAGCACGTACAGTTAAATCCAAATCGCGCGTAGATGCTTTTTACGAAATTGAACAAAAAGCAAAACAAAAACGAATTGAAAAAAAGATAGAGCTTACTGTGAAAATG
>JAOQAF010000101.1 GCA_025963735.1 Bacteroidota bacterium | reverse complement strand
GTATTTGCGGTTCTGACCTTCACATATATCATGGACTCGTGCCGGATACCCGTGTGGGAACTACGTTTGGCCATGAATTTGTTGGCGAAGTTGTAGAAATAGGCTCTGATGTTCAAAAATTAAAAGTGGGGGATAATGTTATAGTTCCTTTCAATATCAGTTGCGGTAAATGCGCATTTTGCAAACAAGAACTGTATGGTAATTGTCACGAATCAAACAGCATGGCTACAGCAGTTGGCGGTATTTTCGGTTATTCGCATACGGCGGGAGGATACGATGGAGGACAGGCGGAATATGTGCGTGTGCCTTATGCGGATGTAGGGCCAACCGTAATTCCTCCGGACATGGACCTTGACGACGCCGTGCTGCTTACCGATGTTGTGCCAACAGGATATCAGGCGGCGGAAATGGCCGGTATTAAAAAAGGAGATACTGTGGTTGTTTTCGGAGCAGGACCAATTGGTATAATGGCGGCCAAATGCAGCTGGCTGTTCGGTGCTGGCCGTGTAATAGTAATTGATCATATTGATTACCGTTTGGAATTTGTAAAAAAGTATTCTCAGTGCGAGGCTTACAATTTTAATGAGGTAGGCGATCCTGTGGAGTTTGTAAAGAAAACCACCGATTGGTTTGGTGCTGATGTATGTATTGATGCTGTTGGATGCGAGGCAAAAGGAAACGCCATGCAAACCGTTACAGGAATTAAACTGATGGTTCAGGCAGGTTCTGCTACCGCATTGCATTGGGCCATTAACTCAGTTAAAAAAGGCGGTATTGTTTCAATAGTTGGAGTATATGGGCCAACGGATAACCTGGTACCTATAGGGAATGTTGTCAATAAAGGAATTACCATTCGCGCGAATCAGGCTTCAGTAAAACGGTTATTACCACGGTTGATTGAACATGTTCAGGCAGGAAGAATTAATCCGAAGGGACTGATAACTCATAGGGTGCCGCTGGAAGAAATTGCGGACGCTTACCGCATATTTTCTGATAAGCTTGATAACTGTATAAAAACAGTACTTATTCCTCCTTCAGTTAGAAACTAAAACTTTAAAAAAATGGAAAATACAGAAATTAATAGTGAAAACTATTCGCACATAAAGGGCTGGGGCATTGATGCTGATCCGAAAAATGAACCTACCTATCCGATAAAAAAATATACGGGCGATGACCATGAACGTTATAATTGGGATCGTCCGATTAAGCAATTATCTTTTGTTGAGATTTTAAAATCTACTGAGCGTCCAAATTTAAGTGCAGTATATGGAACAGTATCTCCTCCTTCGGGTTTAAGCGGGGTTTTGCGACGTATTGCATTTAAATACAGCGAAAACTTATACCGCCATTGGTTACCACTCATTTTGGCGGACCGTATAAATGTAATAGAAGGTTTTTTTCAGGATGCAGTTCATGGTCACATCCCAAGAATAGGTGCTGAAAAAGGACATAAAGCTTTATGGAAACACAAGCGTGGGAAAATGATCGGCAGGTTGGCTTTAAAAATACTTGTACTAGGCGCTGTGGCCGCGGTTGTTACCTATCAAAACACGAATAAGAAAAAACGGTTGTGGACCTGAAAGTGAAGATTTTTATAACAGAAGAACTCATTTTAATAATGAGTTCTTTTTTTTTGAAATTAATCATTCGACAGTAAAAGAAAGCGATTACTGTTCTTCATTATAAAAATGCTGGATGAATTTTATGCAAAAGATATATTTGTTGTTAGGGCTCTATTTAAGTATAACAGGCATTTGGCCTATTATTCATTTAAATAGTTTTTTATTTATTACTGGTCCTAAAAATGATATATGGTTATTAAAAACATTTAGTCTGTTATTAATAGCAGTTGGCATCACCCTTATTTTATCATCCAAATACAAAAATGTTCCGGCACCCCTTATTATTTTACCCTTACTAATTAGTAGTGCGCTTTTATTCGCCGACGTGTATTATCCCTTAATTGGCAAAATACGTCCGGTTTATTTACTGGATGGTATCATACAATTACTTTTCATATCGTTAATCCTGTATAAAAAACTAAACAATATTAAGAGCAGAGATGCTAACTGAGGATGCTGGATATTCCTTCATCATGCGAGAATCTATCTATAAACAGCTAAATTAAAATAGGAAGAAATAAGCCCAAGTCAAAATAAAATGAACGTATCAGAGCTCGCTTAAAATAAGATCAGTGAGTGGCTTATTCACAAAACAAATTTTAAGATCCATTTTTTCAGCTTTGGTTTTATCATCTATATTTATGGAAGAGGTTAAAATTACTATTTTACAGTTTTCCAATCCTTTATGTTTTATCTTCATAAAGTTTTCAATAAAGGCAAATCCATCCATAATAGGCATATCCAGATCCACAAACATAATGTCAGGATTTATCCCGTTTTCATGGCTGCCTGAGGCAATTATATTATTTAAAAATTCGAGTGCGCTTTTCCCGTTCGTGCAATTATATATTTTTCGGGCAAACGAATTTGCCTCAAGCATTCTTTCATTTATGAAATTATCTAATTCATTATCATCAATTAAAAGTGCATTATTGTATTTGTATTTAGGAGTAGATCTTTTCATTTTTTAGTTTTTTAAATATGTTTTTTTCAGTTCATTGTTTAAATAGTCAAGCATTTTATAATCACCAATGTTTTTCGCCAGATAAAGAATCAACAACTCCTTGCGTTTTTCGGAATTTGAGGCTGTATCGTTCGTTTTAAAAAGCGTATTAAAAAATTTTATAAGATCAAGCACGTGAGAATAGTGTGATAATTTTTCTGTTTTTATTTTTTTTGAAATACCATCAACCAACGATTCTGCCGCGCTCACGTCTTTAATTTTTAAGTATAGAAATGTAAGTGTAAGTTTTATTTGCATTTGGATGTGAAAATTATCTTTAAAACTAAAATCGTTTAACAGTAAGTTTAAAGTGCTGATAGCTTTTTTAAATTCTCCGGAATAATAGTGAGCCATCGCGTTATAAATTCCTAAGTGTACTACCGTGTACATACTGCTGTCATTAATCAATATCCCATCTACCTCAGTGGTAGTAATACTTGAGCTGGTTTGTTGTAACACATGGTATTCTATTTTAGCCGTTAGAAATTTGGCGGTCAGCGATATGTTAGAAAACAAAAGTAAAGTGTGCAAGGCGTCATTTGTTTTATTATAAAAATCTTTTGCTTTATTAATTTGTCCGGTTTTTAAATAATATTCAAACGCCAGATAATTCATTGGATAATGCCAGTTTTTTTGAACAGAAGAATCCGGTAATTCGCTTATAAGCTGAAGAGCATCTTTAATAACATCCCCTGTATCATTTCCGTCAGAAGGTTCTATATTACAAAATAAATATAACTGGATGGCAATTATCTTTTTAATAATATTGATGTGACGTGATTGGTTGAGCGCATAATGATTATCTATTTCTTTTTTCAGAAATTCCATTTTCTTTATAAGATCAGGAGAGCGTGAAAAGTCATATTGCTCCAACAACAGATTAAAATCGCTTAAAATGTCGTTGGTCTTTTCCAGTGAGAGCCAAAAAGCCGCATGTTTATTTCGTAATTGTGAATAATGAAAATATTTGTCTGTATTATAATGAAGTTTTTTTAACGCGCTGTAAACGATTAATAACTCACCGTTCATATCATAAGCTAACAGGTCTTTTTCTAGCTTGAGCAAAAAAGCGATTGCTAAAACCCGAGGTGAGTTATAACATATATTATTTATTTGAGCCAGTTGAATATAGATATTTTTATTACCTGAGTTTTCATCAGAAATTAATTCATCTTGTATGCGACTGTACAACCTGGACTTAAGCACGTATTGAGAATTGGGTGTCCAGTTCAATTTTTTAGCGATTTCGTTTTCATCTACATTTCCGTTTCTGTACGAACGAAGGAGAAATATAAAATTATCAGCTTTGGTTTTTATGAGTTTTTCTTCAATTTCATTGTAGGCTTTATCGTTAAGCTGTTGTATTATTTCTTTGAGTTTTATCATTTTTTTCTTTTATTACAATGCTTATGTTTTATATACTAAGTTTAGGAAACTCAATAATGAATTCGGTGCCCACACCGGGTTCACTTGTTATATTGATGGTACCACCCAACACTTCAACCTGGGTTTTCACCATAAATAATCCTAAACCTTTACCTTCTATATTTTCATGGAAACGTTTATATAATCCAAATATTTTTTCGCCATGTTGTTTAAGGTCAATACCAGTACCATTATCACTAAAAGAAATGCAGATTTTATCGCCCTTGATATAACTTTTTATATTGATCTTCGGTTTTTTACCAGGATCTTTATATTTGATTGAATTAGAGATCAGATTGTAAAAAATACTGTGCACGTAACTTTTGATGCTTATAAGTTTATTTACCTCTGAAAAATCTGCCTCGATTACCGCTTTTTCTTTTAGAATGAGGTTCTCGATACTTGATTTTATTAAACTTACCAACTCCAACATATCGATGGATTCTT
>JAOQAF010000076.1 GCA_025963735.1 Bacteroidota bacterium | reverse complement strand
TACCCTTTTTTCTTCTCCAAAATTTAAGATCACTGAGTCGGCTAAATAAAAATCATTAAGCTTGGTAACTCTTACCTGTTCAAGCGTTTTTCCAATAACATCCTCCCACATTTTAGTTGTTGAAGCATTAATTGCAAATAGCTTTATTTTCCCTTCAAACTCCACTCTTAAATTTTTGGCCATTTCCTGTGGGTTAAACTGAATGGCATCAAGTCCGTCGCCATTCTCATTGCATGAAATAGTCAGCTTTTGTTTATCCGTAAAATGAAGTTCGACGTTATCAATGATTTCAAGAGCTTCATTTTCATTCATGTTATTTTGCCAAAGATGGCACACCACTTTTTCAACGGTTTTACCCTGAGCCGCTACAAAACGGGCCAGGGCTTCGTTACTGAAATAAATGTTGGTTTTATTTTCTTCCATAATTAATTTAATGATGCGCGCGCGCCAAGTTCTATAACGGCCAGATTTTTAATTTCTTTTTTATCGACCTCAAAGCGTACTGCTGTTTTAACTTTGTGAAATCCATGAACTCCGCAGGCTCCAGGGTTAATATGTAACAAATTATTTTCTTTGTCAAACATCACTTTTAAAATGTGTGAGTGTCCGCAAATAAACAAGCCGGGCTTATGTTCAGTGATGAGGTTTTTAATTCTTGAAGAATATTTTCCCGGATACCCGCCAATATGGGTTATTAAAACTTTCAGATCTTCACAATTAAACATCAGGTTCTCCGGATAAGTGCTGCGAATGTCCTGCCCGTCAACATTTCCAAAAACCGCATTTAATGGCTTTATTTTTTCTATTGTATCACAAATTGAAATGGTTCCGATATCTCCGCCATGCCAAACCTCGTCGGCCTGCTCAATGTGTTTTAATAATTTAGGATCTAAAAAATTATGTGTATCGGATATAAGCAGAATCTTTTTCAAAACCGGTGAAATTTATTAGCCACTGAGAAACAGTTTTTATGTAAAGAAACTATTTACTCAATCCCGAAAAAAGAAATGATATGCTGCAATTCGGTATCGTTACTAAAGTTAAGTGTTAGCTTACCGCCCCCTTTACTGTTTCTTTTAAACTGATAGGATTTATTAAAGATCTTATCCAGTTGTTTTGAAATTACCTTATCCTCTGTAGTTAAAGGTTTATCAACGCGACTAACTTTTGGAGTTAATTTTATTTTTTCTCCGCGGGCAATTTCTTCAATTTGTCTTACAGATAATTCCTGTTCTAAAGTAAGAGCGAATATGGCGAGTTGCCTGTCTTCGTTTTCAATGTTAATGAGCGACTTTGCATGACCCATAGTGATATCACGATCACGCAAGGCCTTTTGAATAGGTGCGGGAAGTTTTAAAAGACGCAAAAAATTGGTAACAGTACTGCGTTGCTTGCCTACCTTTTCACTTAATTGTTCCTGGGTTAAGCTGCACTCATCAATTAATCGTTTATATGAAAGCGATACTTCGATGGGATCAAGGTCTTCACGTTGTATGTTTTCTACAAGGGCCATTTCAAGCATTGCCTGATCATCCGCCACACGAATGTATGCAGGCACATCCGTTAAGCCTGCGAGCTGAGACGCCCTGAAGCGACGCTCCCCGGAAATTAACTGGTAGCGGTCATATCCTAACTTGCGAACCGTTAGTGGCTGTATAATGCCATGCTGTTTAATGCTTTCGCTCAGTTCGTGCAAGGCGTTTTCTTCAAAATTAGTTCTTGGTTGAAAAGGGTTTGCCTCTATGCTTTGAACTCTGATTAAAGAAACAGAATTAACGATGGGTGCGCCTTCACCAACTTGTTTTGTTGTAATGTCAGTTTTGGCATTCTCTAATAATGCACTTAATCCTCTTCCTAATGCCGGTTTTTTACTCATCTTTTTTGTATCTGTGGGGTAATTTATATAACACGTTAAAGTTTCAGTTTTTAAAATGCGTGAATAATATTGCAAATTGTAAACCTGAAACCCTAAATATAATTCTACATGTCTTCTTTTAATTCTTCCTGTTCCTGTATAGTTATTGTTCTGTCGCTGTCACTGATCTTTGTTAAACCGTTACGTTGTAATATCTCACGCGCAAGATTTAAATAACTGGTAGATCCTTTACCAATAGCATCATGCATAATAATTGTTTTTCCAAAGCTCGGGGCCTCCGCTAATTTGGTGTTTCGCTGAATCAATGTATCAAACACCATGTTTTGAAAGTGGGTTTTAACTTCTTCAACAACCTGGTTGGCTAAACGTAAACGAGCATCATACATTGTAAGCAACACTCCTTCAATATCCAGATTTGTGTTCAAGTGAGTTTGAATAATTTTGATCGTTTGCAATAACTTACCCATTCCTTCCAATGCAAAATATTCGCACTGCACGGGAATGATAACACTATCCGCGGCACATAAAGAATTGATTACAGTCAGGCCTAATGATGGGCAACAATCCAAAATAATAAAATCGTATTTATCCTTAATTTTATCCAGCGCTTTTTTCATCATGTATTCGCGGTTGGTAAGGTTTACCAGTTCGAGCTCAACACCAACAAGGTCGGCGTTGGTAGGTAACAACCATAAATTAGGCGTATCTGTTTTTAAGATAACATCCTTTGGGTGAACACTGTCAATAATGCATTCATACAATCCCGCCTTAACATTGGCAGGATCAATTCCAACTCCGGATGTAGCATTAGATTGCGGGTCAGCATCAATCAGTAAT
>JAOQAF010000041.1 GCA_025963735.1 Bacteroidota bacterium | reverse complement strand
CGTGAACTTGAACATAATGTAAAGCAACTGGAAAACAGTAATAAAGAACTTGAAGCTTTTTCCTACTCTGTTTCTCATGATCTGCGCGCGCCTTTGCGGGCCATACACGGTTATACAAAAATTCTGGAAGAAGAATATATTTCAAAGCTCGATCCTGATGCAAGAACCATGATGGATTCGGTAATGGCCAATGCAAAAAAAATGGGTCAGCTTATCGACGACTTACTTGCTTTTTCGCGATTAGGAAAAAAAGAATTAGAGAAAAAAGATATTGATATTAATGAGCTTGTTAATGCCGTAATAGCAGAAATAAAAAAATCAACCGGTACGCTTAACGCCGAAATAACCATCCACCCCTTGCCAAAAGCTTACGGAGATTTGAACCTCATGCATCAGGTATTTATGAATATAATTTCTAATGCCGTTAAATATTCTTCCCTGGTGGAAAAACCGCAAATTGAAATTGGCGGTAAGGAAGAAGGCGAAGAAGTTATTTTTTATATTAAAGATAATGGAAGCGGGTTTGATATGCGCTACTACAATAAGCTCTTCGGTATCTTTCAACGTTTGCATGATGCTTCTGAGTTTGAAGGAACGGGCGTGGGACTGGCACTTGTTAAACGAATAATTGTGCGGCATGATGGAAGAGTATGGGCCGAGTCTGAATTAGGCAAAGGTTCTACTTTTTATGTTGCACTTAAAAAAAAATAATTAAATAAAAATAATATGGATCCAAATGCAATTGAAATAATTCTGGTTGAAGATAACCCGGATGACGCGGCACTTACAAAAAGAGCTTTTAAAAACAATAAAATTTCAAACAGCTTTATCCATCTTAAAAATGGCGAGGAAGCTCTTGAATTTATTTTTGAAGGCGCTACATATGAAGATAAAAAATTCAGTACAAAACCTAAAATCATTCTTCTTGACTTAAAAATGCCAAAAGTAAATGGCATGGAAGTTCTTGAAAAAATCAAATCGCATCCTGATACCAAAGACATTCCGGTTGTTGTTTTAACTTCTTCAGCCGAAGATCCGGATATAAAAAGATGTTATGACTTAGGCGCCAACAGCTACATTGTAAAACCTGTTGAATTTGAAAAATTCACTAAAACAGTTGTTGACCTTGGTCTTTACTGGCTGGTACTTAATATCAGTAACAAATAGACTTTAGCTGATTTCAAATTCAAGGAATGTGCTATAAATGTCTTATTAACTCTTCACAAATAAATTCTGCGGCACGACCATCGCCGTAGAGTTTTGGAAATTGCAAATGATCATCGGTAAATAATTTATCAAACGCTGCTTTAATTTTATCCTCGTTTGCATCTGTTACTATAGCGGCGCCGCATTCTACCAATTCAACCCATTCTGTTTCGGGCCGCAAAATAATACAGGGTTTCTCAAAATAAAAAGCTTCTTTTTGTACTCCGCCACTATCGGTCATTACCAGTTTGCAGTTTTTTTCAAGCGCAATCATTTCAAGAAATGAAACCGGACCAAGAATTTTAAAGCCATGATTATTTTTAACCGCTGCAAGATTTTCAGAGGTAAGATTTGTCTCCAATAATTTAGAAGTGCGCGGATGAAGCGGCAGCACCACGTCCAAATCCTGCTTTAAGGAAATATCATTTAACGATTTAAAAAGCGCGTTCAGACGGTCCGGCTCATCGGTATTGTTATTCCGGTGAATGGTGGCAAGTATGAATTTATTTTTCTTAAGTTGTAGTTTTTGAATAATGTCTGTTTTACTTCCGGCCACTTCACTAAAATGCAAACTGTTATCATACATCACATCGCCGCAATGATATATTTTCGGATTATCGGCATTGTAGGGCATCTTCGCATCGGGATTAAAACCCTCGCGTATCAAATTGTTGTAACCCGTTTTGGTTGGAGAAAACAACAATGTACTCACATGATCGCACATAATGCGGTTCACCTCCTCCGGCATAGCCTTGCTGAAAGAACGCAGACCGGCTTCAATATGAATAACAGGAACGTGAATTTTGCTCGCGGCTACACCTCCCGCCAGGGTTGAATTTGTATCGCCATACAAAATTATGGCGTTTGGTTTTTCTTTTAGTAAAATTTCCTCGATCCCCGAAATCATGGTGGCGGTTTGTTTCCCATGGGTACCGCTGCCAACATTTAAATTATAATCAGGTTGTGGTATGTTAAGTTCATCAAAAAAAACCTGGCTCATGTTACTGTCGTAATGCTGCCCGGTATGAACTATAATTTCGGTAATTTTATCCTTAAATTTATTTTTAATAGCCCTGCTTAAGGCCGCCGCCTTAATAATCTGAGGCCTTGCGCCAATGATGGTAACAATTTTTATCATTTTATTATTCCTCTTTAATGATTTACAATCTTTGTAAATTCAATACAGGAGTAAATGTAATTTAATTCTAAATTCTACCCAACAAATACAACTTATTCATAGATTTTTACAGCAATCCTTCATCTCCGAAACTAAAATAATCCTGATCGCCCACAATTATATGATCCAATAAAGCAATATCAAACATTTGCAAAGCCTCTTTCAATCGTTTTGTAATATTTTTATCTTCATGACTCGGCACAAGTTGCCCGCTGGGATGATTATGAGCCAGGATAATACCGCTGGCGTTATTTTCAATGGCGCTTTTGCATATCAAGCGGGCGTCAACAACGGTGCTACTAATTCCTCCTTTACTAATGCATTCTTCTTTAACAACTTTATTTGCACGGTTTAAAATTAAGATCCAGAATTCTTCATGGGGCAGATCGCCCAAAAACCTGGCTAATAAACTATAGGCAATCTGGCTGCTGGTTATTTTTATATTTCCCCCATCATCATGATTAATTCTTCTGCGGCCCAATTCAAATGCAGCTGCTATATTTACAGCTTTTGCCTCCCCTACTCCCTTGTATTTTTTAAGTTCATTCAACCCTAGTTTAGCTAAAGCATTCATGTTGTTTTTATTTTCAGAAAGCATACGCTGCGCCAACTGAACGGCCGTTTCATTTCTGTTTCCCGATCCAAGAATAATGGCAAGTAATTCTGCATCGCTTAGGTTATGCCGGCCAAGAGTAGCAAGCTTTTCGCGGGGCCTGTCGTTTTCGGCCAAAAGTTTTATAGATAAATGCTTATTTAGAGTTTCCATATAAAATTATTTCATGTTATAAATTATCACAAACATACTGCAGCTCATGGGCAAACCTTACCATATTTCGTAGCATTTTATTTTTTATCTTTTACTTCATTTACCTTTTTTCAACTAACCCAAAGTTTATAAATGTTACTTTTGTAATCTGAATGTCTCTTTACAAAGCCGAATCATTACAGATATTTAAGATAAAGGAATTTCGCCTTTTTATCATGGCGCGCTTTTTTTTAACGCTGGCCATTCAAATGCAATTCGCAACAATTGCTCTGCAGGTATACCACGAGTTTTCCAATAAAAATGAATTTATGCTCGGCCTCATTGGTTTAACTGAAGCCATTCCTGCCATTATTACCGCGCTTTACAGTGGGTACATATCCGATCATTATCCGCGCAGAAAAATAATACTTGCCGGTATATTTGCACTTCTGCTTGCTGCCATTTTTCTTTACCTCAACAGCGAGCCTCTTATTGGCTTGTTCCATGGTCTTGGTGTGGCTGCTCTTTTTACAGTGGTGTTCTTATTCGGAATTATTCGTGCATTTCTTGGGGCCTGCATGCATCCTTTTATGAGCCAGATCGTTCCGCGTACCTTATACACTCATTCTGCAACATGGAACAGCACCTCCTGGCACATTGGAGCCATTTTAGGACCGGTTGTTGCAGGAATTGTTTACGGATACAACAACGGCTATCACGCCAACTGGTGCCATTTTACCGAAATTTTTCTTTTTGGCCTGGCTCTGCTTTTTATTTTACGTATTAAAAACCCCGGATTACCAGGCAATGTTGGGCCACGAGAACCTGTCATGCAAAGCATGCGCATGGGGTTAAAATTTGTTTTTAAACACCAACTTATTTTAGGGGCTCTTTCCCTCGATTTGTTTGCGGTGTTACTAGGAGGCGCTGTTGCAATGCTGCCTGCCTTTACAGATAAAGTTCTTCATCTTGGTCCGCAGGAATACGGGTGGCTGCGTACCTCTCCTGCAATTGGCGCGGTGGCAATGGCGCTCATCATGGCGGTAAGACCTCCTTCAAAAAAAGCGGGAATTGCGATGCTTTGGTCGGTAACAGCTTTTGGAATATTTACCGTTCTTTTTGCTTTTAGTACAACTTTCTGGATGGCTTTTGCCATGTTGTTTTTAACCGGCGCCTTTGATAATGTAAGCGTGGTGGTGCGTCACAGCATTTTGCAATTAAGCACTCCTGATAATATGCGCGGAAGGGTTAGTGCAATTAATAATATTTTTATAGGAAGCAGCAATGAAATAGGTGCGTTCGAAAGCGGAACAACTGCCAGGCTTTTCGGGCTTGTTCCTTCCATTGCTTTGGGAGGCATACTTACTGTGTTGGTTGTTTTAGGTATCGGAAAAAGAAATCCTCAGTTAAAAGAACTCGATCTTACAAAGCTTCAATGATGAAAAAAAGCACCTTCGAAATAAAAGAGTTTCTTGACGAAAGTTATCTTAAATACAACAATATAAATTTTATTGCCAACGACCCGGTGTGTATTCCTCATCAGTTTTCAAAAAAAGAGGACATAGAAATTGCCGGTTTCCTTGCCGCCACAATTGCCTGGGGAAACCGGAAATCGATCGTAAATAACGCAAATAAATTAATGGCTTTAATGGATCACGAGCCATACGCGTTTGTGATAAATCACTCAAAAAAAGAATTGAAACACTTTGAAGCATTTGTTCACCGCACGTTTAACGGAACAGATTGCGTTTTTTTTATTGAATCATTAAAAAACATTTACAGAAATCACAAAGGCCTTGAAGAAGCTTTTAAGTGTGATAAAGATCAAAGCGACTCGTTTCAATTAAAAAACAGAATA
>JAOQAF010000018.1 GCA_025963735.1 Bacteroidota bacterium | reverse complement strand
AAGCAAGATACCATTACACCACCTGAAGAAGCTGAATATTTACATTACAACATTAAAGGTTCTGAAATGCACGTTATTCCTTATGCGGGACATCTTGCAAACCTCGAAAACACGCATGAATTTAACGAACGTTTAAAAAACTTTATCGATAAAGTGTCCGAGGTAAAACATTTATCTTCTCAGTTTGTAGAGCACAAATAACACTAATTATAATCTGAAACAAAAAAAGAGATCACTTAGATCTCTTTTTTTTTGCTTCGATAAAGATTTATTATTTCACTCCGTGAGTGCTGTAATCTCCCATGCTTAATTCTGAATTCGAACTTTTAAAATCTACATAATTACCAAACATGGAATTATGAATGTTGGCGCATGATATTTTTGAATGAGTTTGAACAATACTGTTTTTAATTACCGAGTTTTCAATGATTGAATTATTGCCAATGGAAACATGTGGTCCAACTACCGAATTAATTAGTTGTACATTCTCACCTATATAACAAGGCTCGATTATAACTGAGTTATGCGATTTATGTGTACTTGAAACAAGGCTCTTACCTTTGTTAAATTCAAGAATTCTTTGGTTTGTATATACAGTTGAGTCTTTATTTCCACAGTCTAGCCATTCTATAACTTTTCCGGGAGTAAATTTAACACCTTTATTTTTCATGTTTTCAAGGGCGCTGGTAAGTTGAAACTCTCCCTTATCCTTGATGTCATTGGTAATCAGGTACTCTAATTCTTTTCGGAGGTTAGCGCCATCCTTAAAATAGTAAATACCGATGATGGCAAGGTCTGAGACAAAGTGTTCAGGTTTTTCCACAAAATCAGTTATTTCGTTTTTATCATTTACTTTAACCACCCCAAAAGGTCGAGGGTCTTCAACTTTTTGCACCCATATAATACCATCCTGTTTATCATCCATTTTAAAATCGGCCTTAAACAGGGTATCAGCAAAAGCAACAACTACTTTCCCTTCAAGCGCTTCTTTGGCGCACAGTATGGCGTGTGCGGTTCCAAGGGCTTCATCCTGATAATGAATTGAACCTTTTGCACCTAAATCCGCGGCTATTTTTAACAAATTGTCTTCGGTTTCTTTACCAAAACGGCCAATAATAAACACCACTTCTTCTACCTTTTCCTGGCAGGCACCTGCAATGTCTTCAACAAGTCTTTTCACAATCGATTTTCCTGCAATAGGAATAAGCGGTTTTGGTGTTGTTAGAGTATGAGGACGCATGCGCTTTCCCATTCCTGCCATTGGTACTATTATTTTCATGTTATTAAAATTTTTTGGGTCAAAAATAAAGACTGTATTAGGCTTTTGGATTTAATTTCGGTAAGGCACGCTTTTAACTCGGCCAACTGCCTTTGTGAAAAGTGATAGTGATATTTTTTGTGGATGTCTGAAACACTTGTCAACTCTGGGATTGGCACAGATCTTTAGCTGATTCTTATATCCTCTTTTTCTGATTTAATAATTTAATACCTGAACCATGGATTCACGCATTACAAAACAAAGCATTTTTTTATTGATGTTATGCATCAGTAATTTCCCTTTATTTTGTCAACAGACTTATGATAATTTTGAAGGAGAAAAACACGTGGTTTATAATCTAAAAAAGGCAGGTAAACTTGATTCGGTTGCCGTAAATCCTTTTCCTAATTCGGTTAATTCTTCGGCTACATGCGCCAAATATGAAAGAAGCCGCATAAGGTATGATAATATAAAAATGAATCTTGCAGGAAAACTTTCCGGTGTAAACGCTTACGCCACTTATATGGGTACACCTCCAAAAATTAAGCTAAAAGTCTACACTACCGCGCCAATCGGCACTTTGGTTGAAATTCATTTGGGTAAAAATACGGGTAATGCTTATCCTGAAGGCACTCATAGCCAGTATCAGGCCATTACTACTGTTTCAGGAAAATGGGAGGAACTGGAGTTTAAATTTTCCCAAACCCCTCAGGGCAGTCAAACCCCGGCTACAGAGGTAAATCAGGTCACTTTGCTGTTTAATCCCTATTATAATTCTACCGAAGTTTTTTATTTTGATGAACTGGTGGGGCCGCCGTTATTAAACACAGGCGTCGTATCATCAAATGAAAGGTAAATTCGACAAAATTTAAGAAATCCAGCCTGAAACGTTACCTGAAAACCACGTGGCATACGCGACGAAACCGTTTTAGCTATTAAAAGGGGGTTCTTGCCGATACCTGGCACGATATTTTCTACTATCAATTCAATTCACCAATTAAAAAACGTTAAAACTAAATAAATGAATTGCATTATAGTTGACGATAACAAAATGGCCAGGACGGCTATTCGTATGATGATAGAACAGGTGGAATTCCTCAAATTGAAGCACGAGTGCTCTAATCCTATCGAAGCATTTAATCTTCTTAAAACGGAAGACATTGATCTTGTATTTCTGGATGTGGAAATGCCGGGGATGACGGGGGTTGAACTGGTTAAAAACCTCGAGAAACGGCCCATTATCATCCTTATTACAGCTAAAAAGGATTACGCTATCGAAGCATTTGAATTAAACGTAGCCGATTACATTATTAAACCCTTTAGTCTTTCAAGGTTTACTATGGCGGTTTCACGCGCAAAGGAATTATATGACAGCAATAATAATAAAAAAGGTAACAGTGTAAAAAAAGATAAAGAATACATTTTTGCCCGTTCAAATAATATTTTAGCCAAAATTAAAATTGATGAAATTAAGTATATCCAGGCCCTTGGAGACTACGTTAATATATTTACTGACGAAAAAAGGTATACTGTGCACATCACACTTAAAGGAATTGAGGAAAAATTACCTCAGGATAAATTCTATCGTTTGCACCGTTCATATATCACCTCATTAAATCATATTGATAATATTGAAGAGAGTACTGCTTATATAGGTAAACACCCTTTACCCATTGGAGAGCAGTTCAAAAAAGAGTTGCTTAAAAAGCTCAATCTGATATAGTAAATGAATGCGGTCCCGCATGTAGAAATTTTATTGGTGGATGATCGGGATGAAAACCTGATTGCTCTTGAAGCTATGCTTGCCAATGAAGACTACACTATTATAAAAGCCAATTCAGGTAAGGAAGCCTTAAAAATATTAATGCATGGTCACGACTTTGCAATTATCTTAATGGATGTTCAGATGCCTGTGATGGATGGTTTTGAAACAGCAGCCCTAATCAGGGAACGGGAAAAATTAAAACACGTACCGATTATTTTTCTTACTGCCGATACAAGCAACCAGGAAGATGTTTTTAAAGGGTATAAAACAGGAGCCGTGGATTACATGGTTAAACCTGTATCTCCCGAAATTTTAAAAGCTAAGGTTGCGGTTTTTGTTGAGCTCTACAAAAAAACCCAGGAGCTCATTATTCAAGGTGAGAACATGAAAGCCCTTAATGACAAACTGCAACAACAGTCGCAGTACGTTAGAGGACTTATTGAAGCAACCTTAGATCCCTTAATTACAATTAATTCTGAAGGTAAGATCACCGATATGAATGACGCTTTAACGCGTATTACCGGGATACCACGAGAACAGATCACAGGAACCGACTTCTTTAATTACTTTACAAAGCCCGGTACGGCCAAGGAAGTGTATGAAGAGATTTTTGAAAAGGGTTCAATAGTAGATTACCTTTTAACCATTCGCCATAAGAATGGAAAACTTACCGATGTACTTTTTAACGGGTCGGTTTATAAAGATGCAAACGGCAATGTGCTTGGTGTAGTAGTCGTGGCGCGCGAAAAATTACTTTCAAAATATTCAAGAAGTTTAATTGAAGCAAGTCTCGATCCTTTGATCACCATAAATTCAGAAGGTAAAATTACCGACATGAATGAAGCTCTTGCCAACATTACGGGTATTACACGTGAAAAAATTACAGGTACAGATTTCTTTGATTATTTTACTGATCGTGAAAAAGCCCGTGAAGTATATAAAGAAGTTTTTGCTAAATCATTTGTTGTTGATTTTCCGCTCACTATACGGCATATTGAAGGAAAAAACACCGATGTATTGTTCAACGGATCAGTATATAAAGATGACAGGGGTAATGTGCTTGGTGTTGTAATTGTTGCACGTGATATTACAGCACGTAAAAAATTTGAAAATGATTTAATTGAAGCTAAGAGTAATGCTGAAAAGGCTAAAAAGGCCGCGGAAGAAGCGGTTAAAGCAAAGCAGCAGTTTCTTTCCAATATGAGTCACGAAATAAGAACACCTTTAAATGCCATTATTGGTTTTACGAAAGTGGTTCTTAAAACAAGCCTTACCGATAAACAAAAAGAATATGTTAGTGCTATTAAAATTTCAGGCGATGCCTTAATAGTTTTAATTAATGATATTCTCGACCTTGCCAAGGTGGACGCGGGTAAAATGTCTTTTGAACAGATTCCATTCAAATTATCAGCCTCTATTTACGCTATGATACATTTGTTTGAAACAAAAATCAATGAAAAAAATATTCAACTCATAAAGAAATACGACAGCAGCATACCTGAAGTATTGGAAGGAGATCCGGTTCGTTTACACCAGGTAATATTAAACCTTGTAAGTAACGCGGTTAAATTTACCACTAACGGAAAAATTACCATCACTGTAAAAATGGTGAAGGAAGATGATCAAAGCGCAACAATTAAATTTTCAGTAACGGATACGGGAATTGGTATTCCTGAAAGTAAGATCAACAGTATTTTCGATAATTTTCAACAGGCAACCAGCGGAACAGCAAGGTTGTATGGTGGAACAGGTTTGGGATTGGCCATTGTTAAACAATTGATAGAATCGCAGGGTGGTAGCGTAAGTGTTAAAAGTAAAGTAGGCGAAGGATCAACATTCAGTTTTACCCTTGCCTTCAAAAAGACAAAAGAAAAGGTTGAAAAAGAATCTGATCATGATGTAATTATACACGATGGCGCGCATAATATCAGAATTCTTGTAGCAGAAGACGTAGTGTTAAATCAGCTGCTTATGAAAACTCTGTTGGAAGAACATGGTTTTCAGATGGACATTGCCGCTAACGGGCGCATTGCGATTGAAAAATTACAAAAAGAAACTTACGATATTATTCTGATGGATCTTCAGATGCCTGAAAAGAACGGGTACGAAGCAACCGAATATATCCGCAAGGAGTTGAAACTTACAATCCCAATTATTGCTTTAACAGCGGATGTAACCACGGCCGATGTTGAAAAATGTAAAGCGGTGGGAATGGATGATTATTTATCCAAACCAATAGATGATAAACTTTTGTATAAGAAGTTGAACAAATATCTTAGTAGAATAAATTTAAAAAACTCGGAAGTAATGGAAGAAAAACCAGGAAAAGAAAATGACAAGTGTACTAATCTCGATTTTTTAAAACAGCTTACTAAAAATAATCCTGATTTTATTGCCGAAATGATTAAAGTATATCTTGAAGAAACGCCTCAGTTGTTAAACAACATGAAAGAGGGGTTGGAAACCGGTGATTATGACAAACTCAAAGCATCTGCCCATTCCATATTGCCTTCTTTTTCAACCATGGGTATTGCCGAAGAATATACCGACATGGTAAAAACCATTCAGGAATATGCTATTAAAAAAGAAAGCAAAGAAAAAATTCAGCCTCTGTTAAACTCGGTAGAAGCTATATGTGAGAAAGCATATGTTGAACTTCAGAAGGAAATGGTGGCCCTCGAAAAATAGTGTTATTCCATCTAAAACCTTAAGCCTCAGTTGTTCACTCTAAATTAACTGACAAAAGGACCATTGTCGCGGGATAATAATACACTTTGGGCTATTTAAATTCCTTCATTACCGAATACTTCCTTATTTGGGGAATTTCATCCTTAGTTTTGCATTTAACTTTAAATAAAAAAATAAATAACATCATTATGAGATCAAAGAGTACCCCAGGTATAAAATCACATGTTAAAAAATTCAGTTTGTTATTTTCATTGTGTGTATTGCAGGTAGTAGCGGGTATTGCTCAGGAACAGGTGTATGATAATTTTGAAGGAGCTAAATTTTTACATTACGGCGAGCGCACAGGAGTTCTTGACAGCGCAGCTAAAAATCCTGCCCCTAACGCTATTAACAGTTCCCCTAAATGCGGGTTATACGTAAGAAACGGAGCTAAAAAGTTCGCAAACATCAAAATGACTCTTCCTCAAAAATTGACCGGAGTTGATGCCTACGCAACCTATTTAGGTATACCTCCAAAAATAAAAATGAAAGTTTATACCAGCGCACCTGCAGGCACTTTAGTTGAAATTCTATTAGGCAGCAAGCGTGGTAATAATGATTATCCTGCCGGTACACACAGTCAGTATCAGGCTTATACTACTAAAAGCAATGAGTGGGAAATACTTGAATTTAAGTTTTCTCAAATTCCGCAAGGAAGTGAAACAGCCGCTAATCAAATAGATCAGATGGTTTTGTTGTTTAATCCTAATTCCTCAAACTCAGATACTTATTATTTTGATGATATGACCGGCCCTGGTCTTGCCGCGGCTGAAGGTGTTGTGCCAAATAAAGAAACTACCGAAAAAGGAAATGACAAGGCTCCCGAAAATAAGAATCCGCACGAAAAGCCTAAAAAGCCTTTGAATAAAAAAACTAAAAAATAATTTACACGTAAACTTATACTGAACTATATGTACAAAAAAGAAGAATTTGCCTTCGGTTGGCCGGGTCATGAAGCACGTTGGACTTCAAGCGCAAAAAGCGGCGTAGGAACTGCTTACAATTCCAAAAGTAAAATCTGGTATTCCATCAGTCATGGCATTTTAAATGAAATTTATTATCCTCAGGTTGACCAGGCATGTACCCGCGACTTAAGCTTTATTGTTACGAATGGTAAAGATTTTTTCTCTGAAGAAAAAACGCATACAACCCATAGCATTAAACATATTGCCAAGGATGTTCCGGGCTATCATATCACGAACTCTTGTCGTAATCATTATTACAGGCTTGAGAAAGAAATTATTTCTGATCCTTCACGTGATACATTATTACAAAGAATTCAGTTTTTTCCAACCAATAAGAAAAGAAAAGACTTCAAATTATTTATGTTATTAGCGCCTCACCTTGGTAATTCGGGTGCCGGCAATACTGCATGGACAGGCAATTACAAAGGAGTGCCGATGTTGTTTGCAAAACGCGGAGATATTTCTTTGGCATTAGCATGTTCTATTCCATGGAAAAAAAGTTCTGCGGGTTTTGTCGGAACATCTGACGGATGGCAGGATTTGCACATGCATAAAGAAATGTTGTGGGAATTTAAACGTGCTGAAAACGGAAATGTTGCTCTTACCGCTGAAGTTGATCTGGATGAAGTTGCAAATAATAGTTTTGTTGTTGCTTTAGGTTTTGGAAGAAACCCTGAGGAGGCCGGACAGCGTGCAAGAGCGAGTATGTTCGAAAATTTTGATAATGTAAAAGCGCAGTTCATAGCCGAATGGCAAAAATGGCAAAAGAAATTATTTTCAATTGAAAGTTCAAAGAAAAGTACAGATATAAATCTGTTTAAGATAAGTGCTACCATGCTTAGGGTACACGAGTCAAAGCGTCATCCTGGCGGACTTATCGCCAGTCTTTCTATTCCATGGGGGTTTAATAAAGGCGATGATGATCTTGGGGGTTATCACCTTGTATGGCCGCGCGACATGGTGCAAACCGCAGGTGGATTACTGGCAGCACGTGCTTTTGAAGATGCGCGACGCGTATTAAACTATTTAATGGTAACTCAGGAAGGTGATGGTCACTGGACCCAGAACATGTGGTTAGATGGCGAGCCTTATTGGAGTGGTGTTCAAATGGATCAAACGGCTTTACCAATAATGCTGGTGGATCTTGTGAATCGCGAAACCCAATTATCAGATAATGACCTGAAGCATTTTTGGCCAATGATGCGTAAAGCCGCAAGTTATCTTGTAAAAAATGGTCCGATAACAAATCAGGATCGCTGGGAAGAAAACGCGGGTTATTCAACCTTTACTTTATCTGTAGAAATTGCAGCCGTTCTTATAGCCGCGGATTATGCAGACTTAAACAACGAGCCGCAGGTTGCCGAGTTCCTTAGAGAAACAGCTGATTCCTGGAACGCCAATATTGAACGTTGGACGTATGTTACTGGTTCTGACCTAGCTAAATTTGTTGGTGTTGATGGGTATTATGTGCGTATCAACGCTCAGGAAACTTTTGATATTGAACATGGAAATGGTTTACTAACCATACAAAATCGCCCTAAAGGAGAAAATATTTGTCCTGCAAGTGAAATGGTTAGTCCTGATGCATTGGCATTAGTACGATTTGGTTTACGTTCGGCGCATGATCCAAAAATATTAAATACCATAAAAGTTATTGATGCTACTTTAAAAATGGATCATCCTGAATTTGGTCCGGTATGGTACCGCTACAACCGTGACGGATATGGCGAAAAAGCCGACGGGCAACCCTACAACGGAACAGGAATTGGAAGACCATGGCCGCTTCTTACCGGAGAACGCGCGCATTATGAAATTGCCGCAGGTAATTTTGAATACGCTGCCACGTTACACAAAACACTTGAAAATTACGCGAATGAAACCGGAATGTTCCCTGAACAGGTGTGGGATCAGGATGATATTCCGGAATTGGAATTATTCTTCGGAAAGCCTTCAGGTTCGGCAATGCCTTTGGCCTGGGCACACTCTGAGTATATTAAATTGAGCAGATCACTTAAAGCAAAAAAGATATTCGATATGCCTCAACAAGTTGAACAGAGATACATAACTGATAAAAATATTTCTAATGTATTTATCTGGAACTTTAACAGCAGATATAAACATGTTCCGAAAAATAAAATTCTTCGTGTGCAAAGCCTTGCTGCTGCAACGGTTAAATGGACCTCTGACAACTGGGTTACAAGCACCGAAGTGATTTCTTTGGATACTGGATTGGGTATTTATTACGCTGATTTGGAAACCAACGATCTGGATCACGATCAGGAAATAATTTTCACTTTTTTCTGGCACGATTCAGAAACCTGGGAAAATAAAGATTTCTCCCTAACTGTTGAAAAAAATCCTGACCAAAAAGCTCAGGAAGGCCAACAGGCTGAAACTCCGGGACGCGATAAAATAAAAGTATTTTTCCCTTCTTAAATAAAGGCTAAACAAAATATTCTCCCGGTAATGTGAATGCATCTCCGGGAGATTTTTGTTGTTGCCGGATGAAATTATAATG
>JAOQAF010000255.1 GCA_025963735.1 Bacteroidota bacterium | reverse complement strand
GCAACGTATGAATGCCATGCAGGAAGTGATCCAGAAAAATGATGTTGCCAAATGGTCAGCCACATTTTTGGGAGACGCTAAAACAGGCAGCGAACGTGACGGAACTACGGTAAATATTATGAGTTACTATGACAGGCAGCTGATAGCTGAACGTTACAGGAAAGCTACTCGCCGGTTAATATTGCTTGATTATGACGGTACACTTATTCCTTTTTATAATAAACCTGAAGAAGCAGTACCGGGCGAACTGGTGAAGGAACTTATTGCCAAGTTGAGCCAGGATAAAAAAAATAAAATCATGCTCATAAGCGGTCGTGATTCAAAAACCCTTGAAAGCTGGTTTTACAATATTGATATCGGCATTGTTGCTGAACATGGCGCTGTTTACCGTCTCTCGCCGGATTCAGAATGGACCTCACCTAATGAAATCAATCTTTCGTGGAAAGAAAGTATAAGAAATTTTCTGGCAAAATATATTGAAATGTACCCCGGTTCTTTTATTGAAGAAAAACAATATTCAATTGGCTGGCACTACCGAACTATTGAAAATATAGATGAAGAGCAGGTAAGACTTAATTTTTCAAAAGAGCTCACGCTGCTTAATTTACATAATGATTTTAATATTCTTCATGGGAATAAAGTAATTGAAATTAAAAGCACATTCACCAATAAAGGAAGATTTGTAAAACAGTTTCTTTCACATGAAAAATTTGATTTTGTTTTGGCTGTTGGCGATGATATTACAGATGAAGATATGTTTGCGGTACTAAAAGAAAAAAACGAATATACCATAAAAGTAGGCCCGGGTAAAACAGAAGCAAAGTATAACGTTGTTGGTGTAAATAATGTACTGCTGTTTCTCGACCAGCTGTGCAATAGTGTTGCGCGCAATAAAGAAAAATCGTTTGCACCATAAGCCGCAGTAATTAGGCAGTTTTCACAAAATTTATAATGGCTCGTAAGACGAAAATAGTATGCAGTTTTTTTATAAATTCTGTTAAAATCCCATCGGATATTTAATGTGGGTAGAGGAATAATCATTTTAATTTGCCGCCCGAATGGGTGGAATTTTATTTTTAAACGCCGGCTCTTATTCTTAAGCTTCCATCTAAACAATTCTCCGTTTTAAATAAATTAAAACTTTTTCCGTCTTTAAACATCGTGTTATCATACTTATGGTATAAATATTTTTAATATTATGATTAAGGAAAAAAACTCAATATCATGAAAAATACATTATTACTCAGCTGTTGTTTTCTCATTGCCGGCAAAATTTCAGCACAAACAATTGAAGAAAAGTGGAACGTTGGTGCGCATTGCGGAATAACTCAGTATTCAGGCGATCTTGGCCAGGGATTTTATTCCACCAATCAGGCTGTGTACGGTTTTGCAGGGTTTTCAGTATCGCGCTACCTTACCGAACGTTGGGATGCCACGTTATTAATGACCAGTGGAGAAGCAGGATATCTGGCTTCACGGGATTATACCGCGGATATGAATCTGGACTATAATTTTCATGTGAGTTTAACAACGGCAAACCTTGGGATGCGATACAATTTACGGGACAGGGAGCGTATTATTGTTCCTTATATTTTTGGCGGGGCTAGTCTTATCCGTCAAAAAATTACTGCTACCGGAAAATTAAATAATAAACCTCTTGATTTTGCTGTACCTACCGGAGGGATAGGTTTTAATATACGTTTAAACCCAACTGTAGCCATTCAATTTCAGGAAATGTACATGTACACCATGTCTGACAAAGTAGATTCAAGAGTAAATGGTTATAACGATTCCTATTTGTTTCATACCGCCGGAGTCACTTTTAATTTAGGAAAATACCGAAGAATGGAAGGCTCGAGGGTAGGTAACAAAATTGATAAATGCCCGGATATGAAACCAGGTTTTAAGAAAAGATATGAGGATGCTAAGAAGAAAACTAAAGCGAAAATTGACATGAAACAAAAAACCAGCCGGAGTTAATTTTTGTCGGTAATGTATAAATTAATTAAGCCCTCCGGGGCTTTAAAACTTATTTTTTTTAAATCATGATCAATGTTTTGAATAAAATCATCAACCAGAGGCAGAATAACTTCTTTTTCCTTATAAACCACGCTTATCAATACCTGGTACCCGCTATCATTAACCTCAGTAATATTTCCAAGACTGCCAAAAGACACATCAATAAGCTCATAACCCACCCAATTGTCTTTTTCCTCTTCTTCGCATAAAAACTGTTCGTCAATAAATATTTTTTTTCCAATTAGAAGCTTAGCCTTTTCAATCGCATTTATTTCTTCCAGTAACACTATCATACCGTTATTACTTTCTTTGATTTCCGAAATAAAATAGGGTGCCTTTCCTCCTGAAACTTCCAGGAACAAGGCATTCGTCTCTTCGAAATAAAAATCTTTGTTGTTTTTTAAAATTAGATGGCCTTTAATGCCGTGGGTTTTACTGAAATATCCGATTTCTTTAAGCTCCATTATTTATCCAACGCCGCCTTTATAAAGCTTACAAATAAAGGATGAGGATTTTCGACTGTGCTCTTGTATTCAGGGTGAAACTGCACGCCCACAAAGAAGGGGTGATGCGGCAATTCAAAAATCTCAACCAATCCGGCGTCCGGATTAATTCCGGAAAGCACCATTCCTGCTTCAGTAAATTGTCGCTTGTAATCGTTATTAAATTCATAACGGTGACGGTGACGCTCAAAAATTAAAGGTAAATTATATATTTCTCTTACCAGTGTACCTTCTTCCAGTTCACATCCATAAGCACCGAGGCGCATGGTGCCTCCCATATGTGAGATGCTTTTCTGATTCTCAAGTAAGTCTATTACCGGACTGCTTGTGGCGGGATTCATTTCCCTGCTGTGAGCGTCTTTAAGGCCAAGAACATTTCTTGCAAATTCAATAACAGCGCATTGCATGCCTAAACATATACCAAGAAAAGGAATGTTATGTTCGCGTACAAATTTTATTGCGGCTATCTTCCCCTCAATTCCTCTGTTGCCAAAGCCCGGAGCTACCAGCACACCTTTTAAATCTTTTAATCTTTCCGAAACATTTTCTTCAGTTAAACTCTCGCTATGAATCCATTCTACCACAACCTTGGCATCATTTACAGAACCTGCGTGAATAAAGGCTTCAGTAATGGATTTATACGAATCTTTCAATTCAACATATTTTCCGATAAGGCCAATCCGTACTTCCTTATGCGGATTATGAAAACGATTTAAAAAGGTTTTCCAATTATCTAATTTGGGTTCATCGGTTACTGTAATTCCTAATTTTTTTAATACGATCACATCCAGCTTTTCCTTTTCCATTAACAAGGGTACCTCATAAATGGTGCTTGCATCAATGGCTTCAATAACAGCTTCAGCGGCCACATTACAAAACAGCGCAAGCTTCTTGCGGATGTCTTTATTTATAGGATATTCTGTTCTGCATACCAAAACATCGGGCTGAACCCCATATTCCAGTAATAATTTAACGGAGTGTTGTGTGGGTTTGGTTTTTAGTTCGCCCGTTGTAGAAAGAAACGGAACCAATGTTAAATGTATAACGGTACAATCGTGCTCCAGTTCCCACTTTAATTGACGAACAGCTTCAATGTAAGGCAGAGACTCAATATCACCAACAGTGCCGCCAATTTCGGTGATAACAAATTGAAACTGCCCGGTTTTACCAAGCAATTTAATTCTGTTTTTAATTTCATCGGTAATATGTGGTATAACCTGAACGGTTTTTCCTAAAAATTCGCCCTTTCTTTCCTTTTCAATAACAGACTGATAGATACGGCCAGTTGTGATATTGTTTGCCTGGGAGGTAGGTACGTTTAAAAATCGCTCATAATGCCCCAGGTCAAGATCCGTTTCAGCGCCATCATCGGTAACATAACATTCACCGTGTTCGTATGGGTTGAGGGTTCCGGGATCCACATTAATGTAAGGATCAAGTTTTTGAATGGTAACAGTATAACCTCTGGATTGTAAGAGTTTAGCGAGACTTGCAGATACGATTCCTTTTCCGAGAGATGATGTAACCCCGCCGGTTACAAAGATATATTTAGTGTTGGTAGACATAACAGTTTTACAGAACTGTCCGCAAAATTAGGTAAAAAAGCGGTACAAAATTTAAATTTTAAAGCCTATTACTAACACATCGTCAACCTGCTCATATTGGCCTTTCCATCCGGTAAAGTGTTTAAGAAGAACTTCTTCAATTTGTGGAACGGAGTGTTCCGCTATTTTTATCACCTTTTCTTTAAAACTGCGGGTCATCATTTTTTTGCCGGAAGGCCCTCCAAACTGGTCGGCATACCCATCACTGAATAGCAGAATGAGATCATTTTTTTCGAGTGTTATGAGGTGCTCTTCAAAAGTAAAATCAAATGGGGTATGCCCCGCAATACTTGTCTTGGTGGCTTTGTATTCCATCAGGTTTCCGTTGCGGATGAGCCATAGCGGACGATGCGCTCCTGAATATAATAGCTGTGAATTTACAAAGTCTATATATAAAAGAGCTATATCCAAACCGTCTTTTTGAGTGTTGGCAGCCGTTTCCTGTTTAAGGGCCTTTTTTATATCATTATTAATAGATGATAAAATTTTACCGGGCCGGGTTAATTTTTTGCTTAATACTGCCTGATTAAGTTTATCTACACTAACAATACTCATAAGTGAGCCGGGTACCCCATGACCAGTGCAGTCGGCAG
>JAOQAF010000247.1 GCA_025963735.1 Bacteroidota bacterium | reverse complement strand
TTGTTAGAGTTCATTAGGTTGTTTTTTGCCATCCTCTCCCGCCCTTGTGGTCGCCTCCCAAGGAGGAGTAGCAACTTATCAGCCCTGCCTTCCGGCCAATAAAAACATTACCGCCATTCGTACTGCCACGCCGTTTTCAACCTGATCTAAAATAATAGACTGTTTACTGTCGGCAACATCGCTTGTAATTTCAACCCCGCGGTTAATCGGGCCGGGGTGCATGATCACTATTTTTTTTGAAAGACTGTCGAGTATTTCCTTATTTAATCCGTACATCATGGTGTATTCACGTAGGCTTGGGAAATATTTTATGTCCTGTCTCTCAAGTTGTATGCGAAGCATGTTAGCTACGTCGCACCATTCAAGGGCTTTTCTTAAATCTGTCTCAACTTCAACACCAAGGGATGTAATGAATTTAGGAATTAAAGTTGTTGGTCCGCATACTTTTACCTGCGCGCCTAATTTTTGCAGGCAAAAAATATTTGAAAGAGCAACCCGAGAATGAAGTATATCGCCCACAATAACTATTTTTTTTCCTTTAACGGTACCCAGTTTTTCCTGAATGGAATAAGCGTCAAGCAGCGCCTGGGTTGGATGCTCGTGGGCACCATCACCGGCATTTATTATTTTTGAATTTACTTTTTTCGAAAGAAAGACTGCCGCTCCGGCGCTTGCATGACGCATCACAATCATGTCCACTTTCATGGCAAGTATATTGTTTACGGTATCAATAAGGGTTTCTCCTTTTTTTACGGAAGAACCGGATGCTGAAAAATTTATTACATCGGCGCTTAATCTTTTTTGTGCAAGCTCGAATGAAAGCCGGGTACGTGTTGAATTTTCGAAGAAGAGATTGGCAACCGTAATATCTCTTAAGGACGGTACCTTTTTAATGGGGCGGTTTATAACCTCTTTGAAATTTTGAGCCGTACTTAAAATAAGTTCAATGTCGTTCTTGGTAAGATATTTAATTCCGAGGAGGTGGTTGACGCTGAGGTGGCTCATTATTTTTTTGAAATATAAATTTCAAAAATCAAAGTTAGCTTTAATATTTAAACGGCGAAATTATTTTTTAAATATCGCTCTTTTACAATGTCAATATGGTGGATACAATGGCCACAAATCGTAAATCCGATTGCATTCACGCTTGCTTTACCGGCAGCTAGTTGCCCAACTCGACCTAATGTCTCGTTATTAAAGCTTTTGTATAAAGTCAGGGTGGCTTGTCTTACACTTTTAAATTCAATGATCAGATCGGCTAGTGTTCTGTTTGATAAATCAGCATTAGCCACATAATCGTCCTGCTCATAGGGTAAAGGCTGAGTGTAATCCATACGTGCGAAGCGCAGGGCGCGGTATGAAAAGATGCGTTCGGTATCAATGATGTGATTTAAAACTCCCTTGATGGTCCATTTCCCTTCTGCATATGCATAATCTCCCATGTTTTCAGGAATGGCGATAAAAAAGGAAAGAGTTTCATCTTCGTTTTGAATTAAAGCCTCAGCAATATTGTTTTGAGAAACAAGCGGTATGTAATTTCCGTAATATTCGGGGTAGGTTCCTTTTTCTGGTCGCATTTATGATTTTTAAGATTTAAGAAGTTAGATTTAAGAAGTGGGATTTAGATTTTGAAAGTTCGATTAAGAAAGAAAATGTAAACTGATTGCGACCTTAATTATTATTTATTTATTTAACAGAGTCACTTTATCTTTGCCATCGGTTTCTTTCCAGTCAACTTTTACGTTTTGCGAAGCAATAGAATCAATTATTATTCCTGTGTATTTTGCCTGTATGGGAACATGTCTTGAAAAGCGTCTGTCAACAAGAACCAGAAGTTCAACGTCTTTAGGACGACCAAAGGCTAACATGGCATCCAGACCCGCACGAATTGTCCGCCCGGTAAATAAAACATCATCAATAAGGATAACATTTTTATCTTCAATAATGAAATCAATATTTGTTTTGTTAGGTATTAATTCTTTTTTACGGAAATCATCACGGTAAAAAGTAATATCAAGTTCACCACAATTTATTTTTTTGACTTTTAATATGCTTTCAAGTTCTTTCTTAATACGGTGCGCCAGATAAATTCCACGTGGCTGCAAACCTATCAAGGCAGAGTTTTTAAAGTCGTTGTGTATTTCAATCAATTGATGACACAGTCGTTTAATTGTTACATCAAACTGATCCTTTTCTAAAAGTATCTTAGGTTTCACACTATAAATTTAATATTTATATTATTGTTTTAATTATTTTATTATCGAATAAACATCAATCACATTATTTGTAAAACCGGAATTCTGTACGTCTATTCATTTGATACTCATCTTCCAGGCATGCAGAACCGTCCACGCAACTGTTCAGAGGTTTTGATTCTCCCATTCCCATTGATTTTAATTTTTCAGGGTCAATACTTTTCGAAATCAGATAAGACTTTACCGACTCGCCGCGTTTTTCAGAAAGTTTTTGATTAGTGGTATTATCTCCGCGGCAATCGGTGTGGGAAATTATTTCTAATTTATAGTTAGGGTTTTCTTTTATAATTTTTACAACCTTGTCGAGGGTAGGTTTAGATTGAGGCGAAATCTGGGCTGAGTTTAAATTGAAATAAATAAAATCGTTTATGATAATATCCTTGTTTCCACTGTTCTTTTGTTGGGTAAATGTCATTTCAACGTCCATTTCATTTAAACCGGATAGAAGTTGCATGTCTGCCGGTAAAATTTTATAAGAAAATTTATTGTTTTTGTCTTTCACAAATTCTTTCAAAAGTTCGTTTTTGGTATTTGCCAGATAAATTCTTTCTGATTTAGAAATTGAAACATATTCCGGTAATTCTATCGAATAGTTGGCTTTAGGATCAAGATGAAGAAACTCAAAATTTCCCTGCATGTCAGTTTTTTGAGATTGTATTATCTGATTACCGCTATTTTTTAATTCAATTACCTGATTTGTTAAGGCTGCAACTTTATCTGTAACGGAAAGCATTCTTCCTCTTACGGAGGATAAAAATTCACCGGAAGGATCACTTTCTTCAATGTCAGACAGTTTAATAATATCAGCATCTAACAGTTTGTACACAAAACCAATTTCAGTTTTCTGGTATTTTCCAAGGAGTTCATCTTTTTTATTTAGAAGATAAAGCATTTTTTCTTTACAGCTGTTATCAATAAATAAACTATATCCCGGGCCTTCGTTAAGGTTATCAAATTTAAAAGTTCCTTTACTGTCTGTTATTTGCGTTGCAATTACAACATTGCCTGCATCTCTTAAAAATACAGTCAGGTTTTTGACCGGCAGTTTAGATTCTGAAACAATTTTACCCTCCATGTTAAATTGTTTTTTCTTTTTTACCCGAATATTATCTTTTGGTATGCAGAAATAAAACTTTAGATGTTCAGAACCGTCTGCTGCTTTAATAATGGCAGCTTCAATTTCCGGTGTGAGTTTAGACTTTTCTCTGATTATATGCAGATCAATAAGAATGAAGCCGGCGCCGTATTCCTTTGAAGTAACCTTTTCTGCAAATTTTTCATATGAAGCTCCGTCAAATTGTTCATTGCAAACTCCACTGATAATGTTTTTTATCAGGCAGGCATTCATTTTATCAAAGCCAATATTGTAGTTGGTCTTTTTTGGGTTATCTCCAAAAAACTTTTTAAAAGCTTTATCGGTAAAGCTTTTTTCATCTATAATATTAAAGAAAGTTGTTTTATCAATGGCTTCCGTGACAAAAATTTTTGGATCGGCTACTACGACGATTTTTATAACAAAAGTATTTTTATCGTTTAACGTTGTTTTGATTGCTTCTGTTAGCTCAGATTTTTCTTTGTTAATGTTGACTTTAAATTCTATACCCTGATTTTTATCCGCTTTTAATATTTTTGAAGTAAGTTCCGATTTTTTTTGATCATCATTTTTAACAGGATAGTATTTAAGAGCTTGCATTTCCGGCATGTTGGCATCTACCTGATTAATCTCCAGGCTATAGTAATTTTGTTTATTTGGACGGCCAAAAGCATTTTCGATAGCTCTGGTTATAAGTAGATTTTTTGATTCAAGGTATTTGTATTCCTCTTTGTTAACCAGAAATATTTTAGTGTTTTCCTGAGCGTGCGCTGTCAGGGGAAATAATGAATATAAAACAATAATTAAAGTCAACAATTTCATTTTACTAATTTAAAATAATATTGAAGCACCACCAATTATTATTAAGCATGTTCTCAGTTTGAATAATTATTCCCGGTTTTTACTATCCATTAAAAGCGTTACCGGACCATCATTGATTAAGCTAACCCGCATATCAGCTCCAAATAATCCTGTTTTAACAGGTGTTTTTAATGTGGCGTTAAGTTCTTTGATGAACAGTTCATAAAGTAAAATCGCTTTATCCGGGGCCGCTGCTCTTATAAAAGAAGGTCTGTTTCCTTTTTTGGTTGAAGCATATAAAGTGAACTGGCTTACAAGCAAAATTTCTCCATTAACCTCTTCTATATTAAGGTTCATTTTTCCGTTTTCATCAGAAAATATTCTTAGCCCGCAAATTTTTGTTTTGAGCCATTCTACATCTGAAAGAGAATCTTCTTCTTCAATGCCTGCAAAGATTAAGAGACCCGCGTTAATTGAACTGTGGAGAGAGTTATTTATAGTAACCGAAGCACTCGTAACCCTTTGTATAACTAATCGCATAAATTTATATATTTGGTAAAAATAAAATTAAAATGAAGAATTTAATGCTTGCTTTAGGCCTTTCTGTTGTTTTTATATCTTGTGTTAAAAAGGATACCAAAAAGGAAGAACCTGAACCGGAGCCTATTGCAACAAATAACTGTCCGACCTGCGATATGCCTGATACTGTATTTCCGGTTTCAGGGTCAGGCCCAAAAATTATATTTAAATTTAAATTTGACAGTACGCAAGCGCGGTTAAACAACCTAGCCATGCCATCCACGGTTCCTTCTACCAATGCCGCACAATCGCCGAGGTTTAATGGCATGAGTACACACTATATAGAGCTTGCTAAATTTGATACCACCCAGGTTGGTCACGGCGCGGTGCTTTACAAAGCGGAGGAAACTACATGTGGCGGAGCAAAAGCAATTACTTTTTGTAAATCAGTGGTGTGTAAAGAGGGCGATGTGTGTTTTTCAATTCCAATCAGTTCAGTATCTCCGGGTTCTTATAAATGGCTGCGCGTTTCACTGGCTTATCAAAATTATGATATCAAGGTAAGAGCCAACGGACAGAACTTAAATGGCACTATAGCTTCATTTGTGGGTTTCAATACTTATGTAACCAAATATAAAATGAAAAATGCAGTGATGACACCAACTGCAGGCGGTACGGGAAATCACCTTCAGGGGTACTGGGGTTTTTACACTAATGTAATGGGTGTAGATTATAAATCTGATGGTCAGGCACCACAAACAACGGTGGTTAACCCAAACCCTAACTCACCGATACCGGCAGGAAGCTGTCTGGTAACCGGCGCCTTCGAGCAACTTTCAAATCCAGGCACAGGTGCGCCGTTAGTAATAACAGGAAACGAAACTGCAGACATTATAATTACAATTTCATTATCTACTAATAAAAGCTTTGAGTGGAAAGAACTAACCGCAGATGGATTGTTTGAGCCGGCAATTGGGGAAACAGTTGTAGATATGGGGTTGAGAGGGTTGATTCCTAAATATTAAATTATATATTCCTGCTCTTACCCTTTAATTTTCAGATAGTAAAAAACGTTTTATTTCATTGAGAATACTTTGATATTTCTGAAAGGTATTCCAACCCAACTGTGTTATTATCTAGCTTTATTTTATACTTTAAAAAATGAAAAGTCAAAAACTCCTGTTACTCTCCTTCCTTAACCTGCTTATATTTATTTCCTATGCTCAAAACAATAAAATAGATTCTTTATTAAATCTGATAAAAAAGGAAAAAGAGGATACAGGTAAAGTTAACAGTCTTAATAATCTCAGTTGGGAATACCGTTTGGCCGGTGATTATGATCAATGTTTAACTTATAGTAGTGCCGCATTGAGTTTAAGTGAGAAACTGAAATTCCAAAAAGGCATCGCAGCTACTTGCAGTAAAATAGGTTTTGTATATTATGAACAGGCCAATTATCCAAGGTCATTAGAATACTATTCGCGGGCGCTAAAAATTAATGAAGAAGCTAAAGACGAGGCCGCTATTTCAAAAAGCCTGGCTAATTTGGGTTTAGTTTATAATCGTAAAGGAGATTATGGTGTTGCTGTTGATTATTTTTTGAATGCTTTAAAATTAGACGAGAAACATGGCGATAAAAACGGTATTGCAACTAATCTTACGCAATTGGGCACTGTATATGCACAGCAGGGAAATTACCCAAAAGTGTTGGAATGTTATTTTAAAGCGTTAAAAATAAAAGAAGAACTTGGTGATAAGAAAAGTGTTGCACTTCTTTATAATAACATTGGCATTATTTATAAAGAGCAGGGAAATCTGGAGAAAGCTCTTGAATACTATTTTACTTCTTTGAAAATTAAAAAGTCTCTCGGTGATAAAAAAACATTTACCGGGCCGTACAACAACATAGGTCTTGCTTATTGGCAACAAGGTAAACATGAACTGGCCTTACAGTATTTTTTTGAGGCCCTGAAAATAATTGAAGAGTTTAACATTAAAGGCATTCACGCCAACATCTTGTCTAACATAGGAATTATTTATGAAGAGCAGGCCGAAAAAATTGCGAGAACAGATAAGGTAAAGGCCGAAGTGTTATTTAAAAAAGCTCTGGAATTTTATAATAAAGCATTACAAAAAAGCGATGAACTGGGAGACAAACGGCAAAGTACAATTACACTGGGAAATATTGGTTCATATTATGCTAATAGGAAAAATCTATCTGAGGCTGAAAAATACCTTCTTAAAGCTTTAGAAATAGACACCACGATTGGATATTTGGATCACTTGCAAACGATTCATAAAGATCTCAGCGAGTTATATTTCAATAATGGAAATTTTAAGAAAGCTTTCCTTCATCACAAACAGTATAGTATTACGAGGGACTCACTTTTCAATATTGAGAAACATGAAGATATTACCCGTAAGGAATTGAATTATGAATTTGATAAAAAAGAATCCATCGCGAAAGTTGAACAAGAAAAAAAGGCGTTAATGGTTGTGGAGGAACGTAAAAAACAAAACATTATAATTTGGTCTGTAGTAGCAGGCCTTGTATTCATGATGATTTTCTTCATATTTGTTTTCAGGTCGTTACGCGTAACTCAAAAACAAAAACGAATTATTCAAAAACAAAAACAACTGGTAGAGCAACAAAAACATTTAGTTGAAGAAAAGCATAAGGAAATTAGTGACAGCATAAATTATGCAGAAAGAATACAAAGAGCCTTGCTTGCAAGTAAAAAATTGCTGGATGAAAATTTAAGTAATTACTTTATACTTTTTAAGCCCAAAGATGTTGTGAGCGGAGATTTTTATTGGGCAGCTAAATTGCAGAATAACCGTTTTGTACTGGTAACTGCAGACAGTACGGGACATGGTGTTCCTGGCGCCATTATGAGCATATTGAACATTGCCTGCTTAAAGGAGGCGGTTGGTAAAGGAATTGAACGGCCTGATTTATTGCTTAACGAAACGCGTGAACTGGTAATTGAAAATTTAAAAAATGACGGGAGTGACGAAGGAGGAAAAGACGGAATGGATGCTAGTCTTATCTCTTTTGATTTCAAAAATAATGAAATGTCATGTGCTTTGGCTAATAATCCTGTGTGGATTATAAGAGAGCAGAGATTGATAGAAATAAAGCCCGATAGAATGCCGGTAGGAAAGCACGATAAAGATAAAACTCCTTTTACCCTGCAAACAATTGAATTGCAAAAAAATGATGTTGTTTACACCTTAACTGACGGATATGCGGATCAATTTGGAGGCGCAAGCGGTAAAAAATTTAAGTACAAGCAACTACAGGAATTATTATTAACCATCTCGCAAGAGCCTATGGAAAATCAAAAACAAAAGCTAAGCCTTGTTTTTGAAGACTGGAAAGGACACCTGGAACAGATTGATGACGTGTGTTTGATTGGAATTAAAATTTAAACTCCTATTTCCTGAAATTATTTCAGCACGCTTAAACCTTTATTTGTTCGTTGAACAATTAAAGCAGCAATTTTGGAAAAATGTTTTTCAATAATTTTTTTTGGATTGTTTAATGTCGCATCAAATTCTTCTACAGCAATACCTGAATTAATTTCCTTGGCGTTGTGTGTATAAACAGTATAATGTACAATTATTTTTCTGTTTCCATTGCCGTCCCCTAATTGTGATGGGCCAACACTTTGAGTGGCTTTTATTTCCAACTGATTAATAAAAACAAAAAGATCGGTTTTATATTTCGCAAACAGCAAAGGAACAACTTTTGGATTGGTTACTTTGGCGTTCATAAAACGAGCGTCGGCATTTGATTCTACGTTTAACTGACCTTTTTCAATTTTTTTCTGATCTTTTTCTTTCTTTGGAGGCTGATAATTATTTTGGTCTGGTACTTTTTGATAATCAAAACTTAAGTACTGATAAATACCCTCAATATCTACTTTATATTTGGTGGTATCATCCATAAGATCTACCACATTAAATTTATTTGCTTTAAATGCTTTGTAGAGTTGTTCACTTAAGCCGTCGCGGAATTTATATTTGATTTCCTTCGCGCTTAACTTTGATTCGGCGTTTATGTTGTGATCAATTTCGCTAAGGTATAATCTTGGTTCAAAAGGAATCAACATCACCTTGTGAGCAAGGCTTGTTTCTCTATCAGACTTTTCTTTAGGTTTAATGGTAGTGTTCTGACCAAATAAGGTAAAAGCCAGCGCGATAAAAACGATAAACAAATATATTTTTAGTTTAAGCATTTTTATTCCGCGAAAATTTATTTTCGTAACCAGTCAGTATTGGCATAAATCATCAGACCAAGAACAATGAACAAACCTACATTATTAGCGTAATAAATTACCTTGTCGCTTACTTTTTTACCGGTCACCATTTCCCATAAAATAAACATAATGTAACCTCCGTCCAACATCGGAATAGGAAGAAAATTCATGAAAGCTAAACCCAGTGAAAGAAGCGCGGTGAACCTCCAGAAAGCTTCCCAGTCCCACTCGGTGTTCATTTGTTGTACCATTGTATAAAAACCTCCAATTTGCGTATGGGCGTCTTTAACTGTAAATATCACAACAATTTGTTTCGCTTGCATTACAAGCAACTCCATTCCGTCTTTAACTCCCTGGACAAGTGAAGTAAAAATATTAAACTCCTGAAGATTTATTTTTGGTGGATTATTTATTTTACGATAAAAACCAAGAGTTCCTTTTTCTGTAACCATGCACTCTGTTGTAGTTGTATCTGCATTGCGCAATAAGGTAAGCTTTACTTTTTTGGTTCTGTTTTTAGTCAGCTCCGTAGATAATTCGTTATAGTATTTTACCGGAACGTCATTCACAGCAATAATATAATCACCTTTTTTAAGATCTGAATTTGCCGCATAACTTGATTGGTCAACACTATCCACGCTTGCTATAACACGTGGAGCAACGAACGGCGATTTTTTTAACCTTTTTAAAATTAATCCCCTGTCGTTGTTAGTGACCGGAATAGAAAATTTTTCTCCATTCTCGTGTACGCCGTCAATTGTACTGGCGCCGTTCATAATTAATTCGATAGGAATGCGATTAATTGAACTTACATATTTTCCCCCAACAGATGTAATATAATCTCCGTTACGCAAACCCATGTTATAGGCTGTGCTGTCAACGGCGATACCGTAAGGTAAGTTGGCCATAGGTAACGTTTCTTTACCCCAAGTAAAAAGAACCATCCAAAAAATAAAAATACCAAGAATAAGATTCACCAGAATTCCACCCATCATAACCAAAAGGCGTTGCCATGCCGGCTTGCTTCGTAATTCCCACGGCTGCGGCTCAGAGTTTATAAGCGATTTATCCATTTGTTCATCTACCATTCCCGCAATCTGAACGTAGCCGCCAAAAGGAAACCACCCTATGCCATATTCAGTGCCATTGATTTTTTTCTTAAACAATGAAAAATTAAGCATGTTGGCGAAAGGAAAAAGAAAATCAAAAAACAAATAAAATTTATCAACGCGGCAGCCAAATTTTTTAGCGAACCAGAAATGACCAAATTCATGAAGGGTAACAAGAATCGTAAGACTTAGAAATAGTTGCGCAATTTGTATAAACATAGTATAATTTAATTTTGTTGCTTTCAGTCATTATCAATAACAGTAATGAATAAAGCAGGGTAAAGTTACATTTATTTAAATGATTTTAAAGGAATATTAAGGATTATTAAGAACTGAATTGCTGAAGCGCAACTATGCGGGCTTCCTTGTCGCAGTCTACATATTGATTGTAATCAGGTGAGGCAATAAACGGAATTTTTTCCATGGTATTACCCACCACCTCGCTCATTTGTAAAAACCCTATTTTATCTTCTAGAAAAGCCTGCACCGCAACTTCGTTGGCGGCGTTTAAAACACATGGCATATTACCTCCTTTGTTCATCGAATGAAAAGCAAGCTTAAGATTGATAAACGTATCAAGGTCGGGCTTTTCAAAAGAAAGTGTAGGGTAATTTAAAAAGTCAAATCGCGGAAAATTATTTTTTATACGAAAGGGGTACGCCAATGCATACTGAATGGGCAATTTCATATCGGGCAAACCCATTTGAGCTTTCATGCTTCCATCTTCAAACTGAACAATACTGTGAACTATACTTTGAGGATGTATGATCACATCAATCTGCGCCGGGTTTAAATGAAACAGCCATTTTGCTTCAATCACTTCAAGACCTTTATTCATAAGGCTTGCAGAGTCTATAGTTATTTTGGCACCCATTGTCCAGTTAGGATGTTTTAATGCCTGGGCTTTTGTTATTGTTAAAAGTTCTTCTCTTTTTTTTCCCCGAAAGGGCCCGCCGCTGGCCGTTAGATATATTTTTTCAATTTTATTATCCCATTCGCCGGCCAGGCACTGAAATATAGCAGAATGTTCACTGTCTACCGGATATATATTTACACCATATTGCTGTGCAAGTCGCGTAACCAAATCTCCTGCAACCACAAGTGTTTCTTTATTGGCAAGTGCAATTTGTTTGCGGTGTTTAATGGCATTAATTGTACTGGCAAGTCCAGCGTATCCTACAATTCCTGCAAGAACAACATCTATAGTTTCCATTTCAACAATCTGCTCAATGGCTTTTGCCCCGGCAAAAACTTTGATGTCTTTTGGCTGCAAAGCGTCTTTCACTTCCTTGTATTTAGTTTCATCGGCAATAACTACCGCGTTGGGGTTAAACTCAAGGGCCTGCTGAATTAATAGAGCCGAGTTTGAATTGGCTACCAGAACTTCAGCGCAAAATGCAGATGGGTTTTCGCGGATTACTTGTAAAGCTTGTGTGCCAATACTGCCGGTACTTCCCAGAACCGCGATGTTTTTCTTTTTTTCCAAAATGCGAATTTCCTAATGTCCAATTTCGTAAACTAAGTTACTTAAAGGATCATATTATTTTATACAAAACTGTATATTTTTTCCTTGCGGTTAAACAAATTTTTTACCCAGTTACCAACGAAACGATTAATAGTTAAGTACAGACAACTCCATATCCAGGCCATTAAAAATGAGCAGCTTGTTTTCTAAATTACTTTTTTGGAGTATTACTTTGATGCATTCATTGGCAAGCATCGTTCCTATGATTCCCGGTATGGTGGCTAAAACTCCATTGACTGAACAATCCGGCACATCTTCGTCGTTAGGCGGTTCAGGGAAAAGATCCCTGAGGTTTTTAGAACCGTTCAAATTAAAAACTGCCAGCTGTCCTTCAAAGCCAAGAATGCTGCCATAGATTAAAGGTTTATTAAGCTTCGAACAGCAATCATTCACAATGTACCGCGTTAAAAAATTATCGCATCCGTCCACTACAATGTCGTATTGACTTAAAATACTTTCCGCATTTGTTTCGTTCAGCATTACATCGTGAATGGCAAGACTTACTTCCGGATGCATGATGCTCAATTTGTCTTTTGCAACATGTGTTTTTTTCTTTCCGACATCATTCACGCCAAATAAGATCTGACGGTGTAAATTTGTAATTCCTATAATGTCAAAATCAACTATTCCGATAGTACCTACACCAGCGGAAGCAAGATAGAGAAGAGTAGGGCATCCCAGGCCACCGCAGCCAATTATTGCCACTTTGGCGTTACGGATATTTTCCTGACCAGTCACTCCTATCTCAGGAAGCATGATCTGTTTAATGTATTTTCTTTTTTCTTCGGGAGATAACATGTTTTAACCTGAAAAAATATTGTCCCAGTCTTTCATCATGGGATCATAACCTTGCTGCGATATTACTTTTATAAATTCTTCCGGACTTCTCGTATCATCAATCTCAAACTGTTCGAGAGATTCAGGATCTACTGCATAGCCACCGGGATTTGTTTTAGAGCCGGCACTCATGGAAGTAGCTCCAAGTTTTATAATACTATTTCTGAATGCGGGGGTTTCTCTGGTTGAAATTGAAAGTTCAACGTCAGGATTAAAAATACGGTAAGCGCAAATGAGTTGTAATAATTCTCTGTCGGAAATGTGTTCGTTTGTTAATTCCACACCTTCAGCGGGCCTTATGCGTGGAAAAGAAACAGAGTATTTTGTCTGCCAGTATTTTTTTTGGAGATATTCAAGATGTAAGGCACAGTAAAAAGAATCTGTTCTCCAGTCATCCAGTCCTAGCAAGGCCCCAATTCCGATTTTATGTATGTTGCTTTCGCCAATGCGGTCAGGGGTTTCGAGACGGTAAAAGAAATTTGATTTTTTTCCTTTCGGATGAACTTTTTTGTACGCCTCCTGGTTATAGGTTTCCTGATAAACTAAAATTGAATACACCCCTGCCTGATGCAGTTGTGCATATTCTTCCTGCTCGAGGGGCTGAACTTCAACCGAAATATTTGAGAAGAAAGGTTTAATTAATTTAATGGCATTTAAAAAATAAGACACATGAACAGTTGCATTTGCTTCTCCGGTTACCAACAAAACATGATCGAAGCCTAGCTTTTTAATCGCTTCAACTTCTTTTAAAATCTCCGCATCACTTAACGTTTTTCTTTTTATTTTATTATCGAAACTATAACCGCAATAAGTACAAATGTTGTTGCATTCATTGCTCAGGTACATTGGAGCGAATAACTGGATTGTTTTTCCGAAACGTTGCCTTGTTAACGCCTGGCTTTTAATTGCCATCTGTTCAAGATAGGGCAGGGCTGCAGGAGATATTAAGGCCGCGAAATCTTCAGGACTGATGCGTTGCTTTGCAAGAGCCCTTTCAACATCGAGGCTGGTTTTGGTTTGAATGTTTTTAGAAACATCGTCCCAATTGTATTTTTCGTATGTTTGTTTGAATGTCATTGTCTCGCAGAGATTCGCTGAGTTTACGCTAAGGTGTGCAGAGCTATTGTTGTTTATTTACTATTTGAAATTATAATGTATAAGTATTTAAGTCATTTTCTTGCAGAGGTTCGCTGAGTTTTCATAGAGCCCTCATAAATTATTAACTATTCTTACGATATTGTCCTTGAGAGGATAAGAGTTAAAATTAATCAATAGACCTAGTTTTTTGTTTGTGAGTTTTAAATAAGTGAGTAATTGTTTATGGTGAACGTCTGTTAACGTTTCAACAGACTTAACTTCAATAATAACAAGATCATTTACAACAAGGTCTAGTCGGAAACCTACATCCATTTTAATATTTGCATAAATCATTGGGACGCCAACCTGTATTTTAATCGAGTATCCCAGTTGCGTTAATTCATATGCTAATGCTGTTTCATAAACTGATTCTAATAGGCCTGGGCCTAATGTTGTGTGCACTTTAAAGGCGGCACCTCTAATGTCAAATGATATATCGTTTTCTATTTTTTTTATTTCTGTACTCATAATTTCTCCGCGTCACTTCGCGTAATTTCTGCGTCCTCAGCGAGAAAACTTACTCTAAAAATTGCGTTAAAGGACTAGTAGCATTTGCAAATTTATTTTGCGCGGCCATTCCCGCCTCAAACGCATTTCTTCCTGCGATCACGGCATCACGAAATGCTTTAGCCATTAACACAGTATCATTGGATGTGGCAATGGCAGTGTTAACCAAAACAGCATCCGCGCCTAACTCCATGGCAAACGCAGCGTGAGAAGGTGAACCAATGCCGGCATCAACAATAACAGGCACTTTACTTTGTTCAATAATTATTTCTAAAAAATCCTGTGTCTTTAAACCTTTATTGCTTCCAATTGGAGACCCCAAAGGCATTACGGCGGCGGTTCCTGCATCTTCAAGACGTTTGCAGAGGACAGGATCAGCATGAATATAAGGTAATACAACAAAACCAAGTTTCGCTAATTCTTCCGTTGCTTTTAATGTTTCAATCGGGTCTGGCATCAGATAGCGCGGGTCTGGATGAATTTCAAGTTTTATCCAATTGGTTTCTAAAGCTTCCCTGCCCATCTGTGCAGCAAATACTGCTTCTTTGGCGTTACGCGCGCCGGAGGTGTTTGGCCATAAAAATACATTTGCCTTACGCACTGCTTCCAGCATATGATCGTGCGGAGCGTTAGTGTCAACGCGTTTTAATGCCACCGTAACCATGTTGGTGCCAGAGGCAATTATTGAATTATACATCTCTTCTCCTGATGCATATTTGCCTGTTCCAAGAAACAAGCGCGAGCTGAATTCCTTACCTGCTATATTGAGCATAGTATAATATTTTATTTAGTTCTTCTACGGTTTGTTTTTTATTTTCCGCATGGGTCAATAAACCCGAAACGGCAATGCCATAAACACCTGTGCTCATTATTTCTTTTACGTCTGATAACGTTATTCCGCCAACGGCATATATGGGAGTTCTCAGATTTTCAGCCCGCATTTGCTTAATAATGGAAGCGTAGCCCTCCGTTCCAAGAACAGGGCTTAATTTTTCTTTTGTTGTTGTAAAACGATAGGGTCCAAGGCCAATATAATGCACTTTTTCACTACAACGTAATTTTACATGTTCAAAGGTGTTGGCTGTTCCTCCTATAATTGTACGTGCTAAATGTTTCCTGGCTTCATCAACACCCATGTCATCCAGTCCTAAATGAACCGCGTCGGCATGGCAAGCGCCGGCAACTTCGGGATGATCATTAATAATCAATTGTGACTTATAAGATTTACAAAGATTTTTTGTTTTAATGCCATACTCTGTATACTCAGCTTTATCCACATTTTTTAAACGCAGTTGAATAAGTCTGACACCAGCTTCAAGTACCGAATGAATATTTTTAAGATGTTCATCGGGAGAAGCGCCCTGCGAAATATATTGTAGTTTACGAAGCATGGAATCCTAATAGACTTTTATTTGTTATTAAAAATTGTTCTATATATTTTTTGGCAAGTTTACAGGATTGCTTGACGTTAAACCCTAAAGCAAGATTGGCTGTAATAGCCGCGGATAATACGCAGCCTGAACCATGTTTGGGAAAAGCATGTTTAATTAACGATGTAAATTCGGATGTGGTTTCTTTTTGATACAAAACATCGGTACCTGTATTTAAGGCTTTATGTCCGCCTTTGACCAGTACGTTTGAATAAGAAGCCATTTCATTAATTAACTGGTTTTCATTTTTACCCTTACTCATAAATTCAAGTTCAGGTATGTTAGGTGTTATCAGTGTAATTTTTTTGAGAAAATCTTTGTCCAGGTTTATTCCTTTGTCATTTAAAGAAAAACCTGTACTTGACTTCCAAATCGGATCAACTACAATTAAAATATCAGGATCATGATCCTTGATCACTGAAGTTAAAGTATGCAGCCAGTCCATCGAAGGTACTATACCAAACTTAACGGCTTTAACAGGATATTTAACAAGTAATACGTCCAGTTCTTTTTTCACTTCTTCAAGTTTTCTCCATGTTACAGAAATAAATTCATTCTCTGTTTGGAGCGTTAAACTGGTACATAAAGCGAGGCCATACACTTTGCACTGCTCAAAGGTTTTTATGTCGGCTGTTAAACCGGCGCCACTGCTGGGATCAAAGCCCGCGATGGTTAATACGTATGGACGTTCTGTCTGCATTTTTCTTTCAACTCTTTAAAATTTTTAACTGCCTTTGCCGGATTTTGCCAAACTGAACCAAGAACCGCCGCACCATAAAATCCTTTTTTAAAAACTTCTTCAATGTTTTTCTGAGTTATTCCACCCAAAGCAAAAACTCTCTGATATAAATCAGCTTCTATATGAAAATCATTTTTAAAAACACTCTTATAGCCGGGTTTCGAAATACTGTCAAACACTGGGCTTAAGAAACAATAGTTCCAAAAGTGACTTTCAAATTGAAGATCGTTGTAGTTATGAAAAGAGGTGCTTTTATAGAATAGTCCTGGGATTCCGGTTACCTTTCCAAATTCAGCAAGACCCTTTCTGTCATTTTCTTTTACGTGATAATACTTCAGGCCAAATTCAGAAACAGTTTGATGGTTTTGGTGCACGGAAATATTATTTAAAAATTCAGGCCTTATTTTTTTTAAAAAAGTTCTTTGCGCATCTGGCGTCCATTCAGGTTTTCTTAAATGAAACAATTCCATTCCTTCATGAAATAATTCATTCACCATAAAAGCTTCATCTTTCAAATCAACTTCACTACTTATGACGATCAGATTTGACATCTATTTATAAATTTCCGATCCCTGAGTTTTAAATTCTTCACTCATTCCCAACATTCCTTTTTCAGCATAATCGCGAACTTCCTGCGTAATTTTCATAGAGCAGAATTTTGGTCCGCACATCGAACAGAAGTGAGCCACCTTGGCGCCGTCCGCTGGCAGAGTTTCGTCGTGGTATTCACGTGCAGTATCCGGATCAAGCGATAAATTGAACTGATCTTCCCATCTGAATTCGAAACGCGCTTTACTTAAAGCGTTGTCTCTGTATTGCGCTCCGGGATGACCTTTTGCAAGATCGGCGGCATGCGCGGCTAATTTATAAGTGATCACACCATCCTTTACATCTTTTTTATTTGGAAGTCCTAAATGTTCTTTTGGTGTTACATAACACAACATAGCAGTACCATACCAGCCAATCATTGCAGCGCCAATGGCAGAAGTGATGTGGTCGTAACCGGGCGCAATATCTGTTGTAAGCGGACCAAGTGTATAAAAGGGTGCTTCATCACAATGCTGTAATTGCTTTTCCATGTTCTCTTTAATAAGGTGCATTGGCACGTGGCCCGGGCCTTCAATCATTACCTGGATATCGTGTTTCCAGGCGATTTTTGTAAGTTCACCCAATGTCTCCAGTTCACCAAACTGCGCGGCATCATTGGCATCGGCAATACAGCCGGGACGTAAGCCATCTCCCAAAGAAAAAGCTACATCGTATGCTTTCATAATTTCGCAGATATCTTCGAAATGTGTGTAAAGAAAATTTTCTTTGTGATGAGAAAGACACCATTTGGCCATGATGGAACCACCACGCGAAACAATACCTGTGATTCGTTTTGCGGTTAATGGCACATAACGAAGTAATACACCTGCGTGAATGGTAAAATAATCAACGCCTTGTTCGGCCTGCTCTATCAGAGTGTCTCTGAAAATTTCCCAGGTAAGATCTTCCGCTTTACCATTTACTTTTTCTAGTGCCTGGTAAATTGGCACAGTTCCAATTGGCACCGGCGAATTTCTTAAAATCCATTCGCGGGTTTCATGAATATTTTTGCCGGTTGAAAGATCCATAATGGTATCGGCTCCCCAGCGACAGGCCCATACCGCTTTCTCCACTTCTTCTTCAATGGTGGAAGTTACCGCGCTGTTACCAATGTTAGCGTTTATTTTTACCAGAAAATTTCGGCCAATGATCATCGGTTCACTTTCGGGGTGATTAATGTTATTTGGAATGATTGCTCTTCCTGAAGCAATTTCCTGCCGTACAAACTCAGCGGTAATAAGCCCTTTAGGGGTATTGGCCCCAAAACTGTTACCTGCATGTTGTTGGGCAAGTAATTCATATTGGCCGTTTAACTGTGATTTTAAAGTATCCCATTTTTGATTTTCACGGATAGCGATGTATTCCATTTCAGGTGTGATAATCCCTTTTTTCGCGTAATGCATTTGACTTACATTATTTCCTTTTTTAGCGCGTAAAGGATTTTTGATGTGTTCAAAACGAAGGCTGTCAAGTGATGTGTCATTTTTTCTTTCCTGGCCATAGTTGGATGAAATATCTGATAATTGTTCAACATCATTACGGTCAAGAATCCATTGTTCGCGTAAACGCGGTAAACCCTTTTTAATGTCAATTTCAATGGAGTCATCGGTATAAGGACCGCTTGCATCATAAACGGTTACAGGGTGATTTACTTCTACTTTACCATTGGAATGTTTTGTTGGCGACAAAGTAATTTCACGCATAGCAACTTTAATGTTATGTATGGTTCCCTGCACATACACTTTTTTTGAACCTGAAATAGGTTTGTGTGAAATAACTTCCTGATTAGGCATTTTGTCTTTTTTGCTCATGTCTTCGTATTGATTTTTATAATATTGTAATTTAATTAACCTCCTTGGGTTGCTTTGATTATTAAAATGGCGTCCCCTTCTTTTAAAGAAGTGGTTGACCAGTTGTTCTTTTGAATAATGTTTTGATTTATGGCAATGGCAATTCCTTTGGTTTTTTCACCAAGTAAACTTTCAAGCAACACATGCAGTGATGAATTGCTGATAATTTTAATTTCGTTATTAACTGTAATTTTCATTTCTAACCTGAATATATAACTTTAGAAATGGCACATCATGTAAATGCGCTGTAACTTTTCCCTCCGGCAGCATTACCTGCTTCAGGTACTAAGGGTATTCTCTCAGTCACCATGTGACACCCCTAAAGTTTAATAATCAAATATAATCAAAATTATCTTATTAAAATTAATTGTATTTGAACACAACCGGATCGTAATTAATTTGCAGGGCACCGCTTTTTTTAAGTGTTGATACAAGGGTAATAAGTTTAGGCCGTGGACCTTCACATAGGCTTAATGCCGTTGTATTAGGTGGGATTAACCCAAGATTTAACGCATGAATAACAAGAATGTTTTTGCCGGGCTGAAGATCTAAAAAAATTTCTTTTTTTGTTTTTGTAACAGTAAAATTTTCAAGAATTAATTTACCGTTAAGATAAATGGAAATTTTATCGCCATCCGCTCTGTTTTTATCCCATACCTGAATTTTAATCTGATTGTTGGCTACTGTTAAAGATTCACGAATGAAAAATTTCCGGCCATTGATTCTATGAGAATTAAAAAGAGTCTTCCTGTGTTTGGTAACCGGTTTGATTAAAACAGCATGAGTAGTGTCATTCATAAAAAAAGTTTCTTCTTTTATTACTTTAATGGGATCAACAGTTAAAGAAATTGTGGCTGTTACCACAGGACAGTTTTTTTGATGACTGGTTACGGTGTAAATAGTGGTAACAAGAGGTTTAGCAGTTGCAATACCACAAACAGAAGAAGTTAAGGTTTCTGCAGAACTCCATAAGTATTCTGAGCCTCCTGTAACCGTAAACGTTGCTGTACCTCCGGTTGTTATCGATGTGGCCGATGTTAGGATGTTTAATTCTCCTCCGCATGAGGTTGGTTTTAATACAAAATTATCAAGATTGATCCAATCTGAAATTGTGCCGGTTGACATTTGAACGGTAATAAATTGTCCGCTGATAGGTGCAGTAAAAGTGAAAGTGTGCTGTGTCCATGTTTTTTGAGTTCCCATTTCCGAACCGGTATACACAACTGTTCCTAGAGTATTATTATTGGTAGACAGGCCTATTTGAACGGGGCCAACGGAGTAAGAATCTGTTTTTCTGTCGTAGTATGAAATTATATAAGTTTTTCCTTTTACAAGAGGTTCCGAAAGTGTAAAGGCAATCATGTCAGTTCCACCGCCGGTCATACCAAGGTACCAGTTGCCTTGTTGAGCTCCAGATCCTCCGTAAATTGCAGAGCTAATAATATCAATGTCGCCGTAAGTTCCAAAAGAATTTATTTCAGTGAGTTTAGCATTGCAATCTATGTTTGAGAGATTGATCTGATCGCCGATACAGCCTGTGTTTTTTTCAAAACTGCCATTTAAGAAAGTTTGTGCCTGTGCTG